>JBDLIK010000738.1:0-2348 GCA_039714895.1 Myxococcota bacterium
CCCGGCAGCTGAGCGCCGTAGCCGTTAGACGGCGCGAGGTCCCTTGACCCGAGATCGCGAATGATCTGGGTCGGCATTGCCACTGCCGCTGCCCTGGGTGTCGCGTGGTTGGTGTTCAGTGTTCGAGCCGAGCAGCGTCTCCGAGAGAAGTACCCCGAGCTCTACGGTCACACCTCCACGCCCGCGAAGCGCACTTCCTTCGCACGCCTGCTCTTGCTCACGTTCCGAGAACAGTGGCGGCATCACCCCGACAGCCGCGTCCGGAAATTCGCAATCGCATACCGTCTGCTCTTCCTGCTTTGGTCTTCGTCCTCTTCTTGCCGCTTCTGTTGATCCGCCAGCTCGGCTAGCGCGCCGTCTAACAAGGCGCTGCAGCTGACCGGGGCCCAGCGCCTTCCACATGGCTTCGGCATACTGGCAGAGTAGGCGCAGGCTCCTGGTGGTCTCTCCCCCGGCAGCTGAGCGCCGTATCCGTTAGGCGGCGAGAACGGATGCCTACTCGAGCAGAGCTTCTTCGTCACCTCTGGGATGAGGTGATCAACTCTCATCTGCGGGGCGACGCAGTAGGCAGCGCTATCGCTTCTTTTGATCGCGACTCGCCAGACGCGCCCTTTGCTGAGATCGGTGGCATCCTCAAGAAGCTCCTCGCTCTCGGTGCCTCTCCTCGCGACCTGGCCCTCTTGCAGCGTTTCGCCGCATACGAAGCGGTATTCTCCACGCTGTACGCCCTCGATGACCCGGGGGTCGACGACGATGACGTTCTGATGCTCCACGAAGAGCTTCTTGGCGCGGACCCAACCGGGATGGAGGGGCGTCCAGGGTCTTCAGACGCTGCTGGGTCCTAGAGCGCCCGCCGCCTTCTATGAGGGCGATCCTGTCAAGCCTCCGACTTCTGATGATGCGGGCGGGTGATGACTGCCTTCTATCCGTGTCCACCAGCGAGGGTGGAGCACCCGATGCGTTGTACGCCCGCGTTCTCGATCCCCGGCCCCATCTAACAAGCGATCTCGAAAGAGATCCGGCGGCGAAAACGAGCCAGGGGATGCGGTGGAAGCGTGAGGCCTTTGCCGGCAATCACGCCTTCAATCGTGCTCCCTCCGGAACGACCCCGGTCTCGACATAACGCCAGAGCGCCACCAGCAGCTTGCGGGCCAGCGCCACGATGCCGACCTTGCGGGCGCGAGGCCCGCCCCGGGCGAAGCGCTCCTGGTACCAGCGACTCAGCGCACTGTCCGGTTGGTGGCGCAGCCAGCCCCAGGCGATTTCGATCGCCAGGCCCCGGACCCAGCGATTCCCGGCCCGACTGATCCCGAGCTCGTGCTCGAGCTCGCCGCTCCGGTGTGGGGTGGGCGCCAGCCCCGACAGAGCGCCCACCTCCTTCCCATTCCGGAACGCCCGCCATGAGAAGAACTCGAGACCGTAGGTCCACGACGCTCCGAGACCGATCCCCCGCAGCGCAAACAGCGCCCGCACCTTCTCGAGCCCCGGATCGTTTCCGTCCTTCATCCGGTCCCGACGTTCCTTCTCGAGCGCCCGCACCTGGTCGTGGGTGAACTGCCAGCGCGCATACTCGCGCTCCACCCGGCGTCGAATCCCGGGCGGGAGCTCCGAACCATCCCACAGCCGCACCCGCTCGAGCCACTGGAGAAACCGTCCATCGATGCGCGGGGCCACGAGCCCCTGGCTGGCCAGGAGACCTTTGATCCGGTTGCTCGAACGGCTTCGTTCCTTCACAAGTGTGCGGTACTCGCGTTGGAGCGAGCGGGCGTCTTCGTCGGCCACGGACGGCACGTGTACGACGCTCCAGACGTCCTTCTCGCCGAGGGCTTCGCGGTGGAGCATCGTAAGCAGCTTCTGGGCATCGAGGCGGTCAGTCTTCACGCGCCGGGCCCGACGGCGGACCTCGATGCTGGCGGAGTCGACGATGCGGCTCTCGATGCCGTGAGCCTGCAGGAACCGGTCGAGCCAGAAGCCATCGCGTCCGGCCTCGTAGCAGCTCACGATCCGCACGGCCCCGAGCCGCTGTCGTTCCTTCTCGAGGATCTCCAGAAGCCGGGTCGTCCCCCGTGCTCGCAACGACCGCAGCCGGGGGCGCGCCTCGAGGCCCGTTGACATCGCCAGCTTCCACTCCTTCTCCCCGAGCTCGAACGCCACGTACAGGGTCTTGGTATCCTGACCTATGCGGGTCACTGCTGTGGACATCGTGTCCTCCTTCGTGGTTGTTGCTTGAAGGATGACAGTGGTGGCCCGCATAGCATCTAACAAGGCGCTGCAGCGGGGCCCAGCGCGCTTAACATGGCTTCGGCATACTGGGCGGGTTGGCGCAGGCACCTGGTGATCTCTCCCCC
>JBDLIK010000739.1:0-2339 GCA_039714895.1 Myxococcota bacterium
ATCGAGGAGGTGTTCCAGCAGGCCGAGCTGGGCTGGCTGCCGGGGGCCTCGCTCACCGACCTGACGCTGGAGGACGAGGACGCCATCGGGCGCCCCCTGGTGCTGCGGTTCTCGGCCCGTAGCTCGGGGGTGGGGGTCACCCAGGACGGCACCCTGGCCCTGCGGGCGGCCCCCATGCCGCTCAACATCGGCGCCCCCTTTGCCGCGCTGCCCCGGCGCACCACCGGGCTGGTCGTGCCCTATGCGCCGACGCTCGAGGCGACCCTGCACTATCGGCTCACCGGCGCCCGGTTCGAATCGGTCCCCTCGTCCCGCTCCATCGAGGCCGAGCCGGGCAGCTTCACCAGCGAGATCACCGGGGCCTCGGGCGATGCGGAGGTCACCGTGCACGTGCGCTCGTCGCTGCGCACCGGGGTCGTGCCCCCCGAGAACTACGAGGCGCTGGCCAGCTACGCCCGTCAGGTCGACCACGCGGTCCAGGACCTGCTGCGAGCGCGGTGATGCGGGGAGCACTCGAGGGGTCCGGCCGTTGCCAAGAGGGATCGTCTCGCAGACTCACGAATCTACACCCCGGGCCAACCAACGGCGAAAGAGCCGTTGCGCGTCAACTCCTGGTGTGTGCCTGGTGCCCTCTGGTGGAATCCGCGCTTGGGGTAGGCAGCCAGACGTGTGTGAGTTCGATGAGGGCACAGGGTGGACGCAACTTCGTCCTGTCGTGGCGTGAGATGATCGAGATCTCGGGCACCACCGATGACGCGACGACCTTGCTCTGGTAGTCGTTCTCGAGCATGGGCTTCAAGCTCGTGTAGGGCGATCTGTCGTCACGCACGTATGCCAACAACGCCGCGCTCGGCATTCGCGGAGCATAGAGTCCGTCGATGAACCGCTGGACCCCTTTTTGGCAGTACAGCCGCACCGAGGATCCACCATCGACTATCTTGCACTCGACAAACCATCCCCACCGGTTCCGACTGCGCACCCCAGGTGCTGCGATGGGTCGGAAGGTGAGGTCCGGCTGGTATTCGACTCGGTCATTGGCTCCCTGGGTCTTTGCCCCGCGGTTCACGGTCTCGAACTGCGACAAGCCCGGAGCCAGTCGTCTGCCGGCGGAGTCCTGCTCACAAAGCACGTCACAGAGCTTCGTCGTGATCTCCTCCTCCCAGCCCGAGGCCACGGTCTGCGGCCATCGCCGGGAGACCTGCTGCCAGCCCCAGCGAAGAGCGCGCACGATCGCTGCTTTTTGGGCCTTTGTCAGGTCAGGCTCTGCCGCGAGCGCAGCTGGCCGTCGTGCCAGACGAGCGCGACTCATGGCTCCTCCTCGGCCAGCAGGGTCGATGCCAACAATCGCGCCTTGGTGCGTGTCCAATGCCGGAACCTATCGAGGATCCCCACCAGGGTCGTGCCCTTGCCCGTCCTGAGGATGATCAGTGATGCGGCCCCGGCATCCGCGGCGCGAACGAACGGATCCAGGGGCAAGGGCACCGGGCGCCGCGCCCCCTTGCCCTGTGGCACACAATCGACTTGTATGAAATGCCAGGGGACCTCCGGCCTCGATAGATCGTCGCGCGTCCGAACCCATGCGGTCAGTTCCGTGGCGGACAGCACGTCCTGGAGCCCGATCTGACAAGTCTCGGCGAGATCATTGCGCTCGGTTGCGGTGGTGCGACGCAGCGCGCGTGTCCGCGCGTCCTTGGTCGTGAGGCTCGTGGATAGCGTGTCGAATACGGCATCCCGCTGCACATCGCAGAGACCATGCAGACGAGCCGCAAATACGTCGATCTCCTCCTGAAGGGCCGTGTCGAGCCCTCGTCGTAGACGCCCCGAGAGGCGGACTGCCATTTTTCGCTCGGAGATTGCCAGCGTATGCCACGGCACGATCGGTAGTGCCTTGAGCGTCTCGAGGTGGACGACCTCTCGCTCCACGCCAAATTGACCGTCCAACATCAGGAGCAAGTGGGTGGTCAGGGACGATTGCAGGACGAGCTGTACGTATGCTGCGACACGCCCACCGTCTTCGACATCGGCAAAGGGAATCCCGTCGAAGCGCTCGTCATATGCGAGATCCTCGGTCGCTAGACCGGAGCGAGGTCTCAGTCCATCGACGACCATGGACTCGTGCACTACCAGCAACGGCGCACGGTAGATCCCGGCTTCTCGTGGACGATGCAAGTGCGGCAGGCAGAACTTCTCGAGGAGGTCCGTGTCGATGAAGAAATCGAGATCGTGGCCACGAAGATCGGGAAGGTGCCACATATGTCTGGCATCCTTGCGGTCGCCTGTGACCTGATACCCATTGTGGAGTGTCGTCCCCAGCGACTCCAGATACTCACCGAGCGGAA
>JBDLIK010000740.1:0-2337 GCA_039714895.1 Myxococcota bacterium
CGCCGCGCGGGCGCGGATCAACAGCTCCCGCCTCGTGTCTCGCGCTTCGCTCAGGAACTTCTGGAAGTCCCGCAGGCCCGCGATGGGCAGCCACGCCCGGCGCAGGACCTCGTCCCGCAGCAGCTCGAGCCGCGAGGGCGAGGGCCGGGGGATGAAGGCGGGCGGCTGCGGAACCACGTGATCGGGCGAGACGCTCATCAGGATCTTGAGCAGGTCGACGCCCGAGACCCCGTCGACCATGCAGTGATGCACCTTGGAGATCAAGGCGAAGCGATCCCCCTCGAGACCTTCCACCACCCAGATCTCCCACAGCGGCCGGGAGCGGTCGAGATGCTGCTGCATGATGCGGGCGGACAGTCTCTTGAGCTGTCGTTCGCTGCCCGGCCGCGGCAGGCTCGTGTGGCGGACGTGGTAGTCGACGTTGAACTGCGTGTCGTCCACCCACACCGGGCGGTCCTCCAGGGGGATCCAGGCCAGCCGCTGGCGGTAGCGCGGGATCCGGTGCAGGCTCGCCGCGATCATCTTCTTGATCGCCTCGGCGTCGATGCCTCCGTCGAGGGTGCGCAGCGGACCCGCCTCGAAGATCTGCGTCGAGGCCACGTGCATGTAGGCGTGTGGCTTCTCGAGGATCAGGAAGGAGTTGTCGAGCGCCGTGAGCCGGTCGTAGGCGTAGCGCGCCAAGGGGACCTCCCGGGGACAGGGTCCGAGTATACGGGACGCACCGCTATGATCGCCCCATGTTGCGCAGGGCTGCGTTCGGGCTGGGGATCGCCGTGCTCGTCGCCGCCGCACTCCTCGTCGCACACCTCCTCGCCGGCCCTCCCTCCCTCTCGGTCCCCGCCCCCAGCGTGGAGCTTGCCGGCCTCACCGTCGTGAACCCGGGCGAAGGCCGCCTCCCGGACCGGACCCTCCGGGTCCGGGACGGGCGCATCGACGCCATCGAGGAGGGCGCTGCCCCAGGCGCCTCCGCGGCCTTCTCGGGTGCCTTCGCGCTCCCAGGGCTGATCGACCTCCACGTGCATCATCCGCCGGCCATCGCCCTCGGCGAGCGCGAGCTCTTCTCCCTGCTCTTCCTGCGCCACGGCGTGACCACGGTCCGAGACGTCGGGAGCTTTGGCGGTGGCCTGGACCGGCAGCGCCGGCGCGTGCAGGAGGGGCAGCTGGCCGGTCCCCGGCTCTACGCCTGTGGTCCCATCCTCGACGGCGATCCGCCGGGATGGCCGGGGGCGCGCGTGGTCCTTTCGGCCGACGAGGCGCGCTCCGCCATCGCCGACCTCGCCGAGGACGGCAGCGACTGCATCAAGATCTACAACAGCATCAGCTTCGATGCCTACCTCGCCCTCCACGAAGAGGCGCACCGGCGGGGTCTCCCGCTGGTCATGCACCTTCCGGATGGGGTCCCCTTCGGCATGCTCGACGCGGTGGAGCTGCAGCACCTCATGGGCCTGTCGGTGCTTCCGGGCGACGACGGCGAGCGCGCCCTGCGCTCCTACGCGAAGTGGTCGAAGGCCCGCCGCATCACCCACACCCCGACCCTGGTCGCCTTCGCCCGGGGTGCGCAGCTCGAGGACTACGAGCGGCTTCTCCGGGACCCTGCGGCGCAGCTGCTCCCTCGACACTATCGGGAGCTGCTCTGGAACCCGGAAGTGAACCCCCTGGTCCACTGGCTGGAGCCCGAGGGCTTCGAGGTGCTCCGCCCTCGCTACGAGACGATGCTCCAGACCGTGGCCGAGCTGCATCGACGACAGATTCCGGTGATGGCCGGAACGGACACCATGAATCCCTTCGTGGTGCCCGGAGCCTCGCTCCAGGAGGAGCTCTCCCATCTCGTGGCGGCGGGGTTCTCGCTCGAGGAGGCCTGGCAGGTGGCCACGAGCGGGGCGGGGAGGCTGTTGGCCGTTCCGGGGCTGGGGACCCTGCGTCCCGGCGCCCCGGCGGACATCCTGATCTTCCGCGAGGACCCGACCCTGGACCTCGAAGCGCTCTCGACCCTCGAGGCCGTGGTGGCCGACGGCCGCCTCTACCCCCGGGCGGTCCTCGACGAGGCCATCGAGCGGCAGCGCCGCTACTTCGATGGGCCGGTGTACTCGACGCTATACCGCGCCGTGGCGCGTCTGCTGATTGCTGCGGTCCACGCATGGGATGGCGGCTGAGGGGCTGGCCGGTGGGGCGACAGTCTTCGAGGGGCGCCCACCTCGGCCCTAGGTCCGACTGGTGCTGGCTTGGTGATGTTCGTCAGACGCGAGCGAGGCCTCCTCACGGGCCCTTCGGGCCGGAGTTCGCTCACGGACGCGCTGCTGCAGCACTCCCCGATTGCGACAAGCGCTCTTCGCATCA
>JBDLIK010000741.1:0-2337 GCA_039714895.1 Myxococcota bacterium
AACCTCCAGCAGGTGCGAGGAACCGTTGTGATCGACCCGAAGCAGCACGTTGGCGCCATGTCGGTCGTCGGTCACGAGATCTTCCACCTGATCGACCGATTCGAGGAGCAGCAGATACTGCTCGGCGAGGGGCAGTCCGTCGGGCAGCGGCTGGCTCGGGTCGTCCGTGAAGCCTCCGTGGATCTGCCGGAGCGGATCGGCGATGGAGATGGACTTTCCCACCTCGGGCAGACTCTCGAGATGTCGAGAGAGGCCGTCGATGGCCGCGAGCGTCTCCGGCTCCAGCACGGACCCCTCGCTCTCGATCACGACGTTCACCGGACTGATGCCCGAGAGCCGCGACCGGATCGACTCGTAGGCTTCGCGCACCGGGTTGCCCCGGGGCAGCCACTGGGTGGCGTCGGTGTCCACGTCCACCCGGGCGACCCCCGCGGCACAGACGACGAGCAGAGCGCTCCACGCCAGGATCATGGCGACGCGCCGACGCTCTGAAATCTCCACCAGGGTCTTGCTCAGGCGGTTCCGGATGAAGAGCGCGCCGAGAGGGGGGGGCGGCCCGAGCGGAAGGAAGCGCAGCGCTGCCGGTACGAGGGTCAGCGCCGCGGCCGTCACGGTGAGCACGCCCACCGATCCGAAGACTCCCACGAAGCGGACCGCCTCGATGCCCACGAGCGCGACGGCGAGGAATCCGATGCCCGTCGTGAGGCCCGAGAGGGCCACGGGCAGAGCCACCGAGAAGAGCGCAGGCCGTAGCTCCGAGAGCGGAGCGTGACCGGCTCCGGCCACGATCACGTGCATCGCGTAAGCGGAGCCCAGCGCCAGGATGATCGACGGCAGGATCATCGTGGTGATGGTGAGCGGCGCTCCCAGGGCGCCCATGGCAGCCATCATCAACCAGGCACCCAGGACGCCCGGAAGCAGACAGAGCAGGATCGCCCGAGCCGTGCGAAAGGTGATCCAGAGAAATCCCGCCAGCAGCATCCCTGTGAGGGGAGAGAAGAAGAGGATCTCGGAGCGGGTGCGCCCGTTGGTCTCCACCCGGAAGACGGGAACCCCGGAGACCTGTGCGGAGGGGCCCGCGAGCTCGTAGACCTCCGAGAGCAGGGCCTCGTGGCCCGCCTCCGTTCCCTTTTCCAACACGACGTTGATGGCGAGGACCTCCCCGTCCTCGGACATCAGGCTCCGCGGAGCGATGCGGTCGCCCTCGAGCTTCTCCCGGACGTGGCGTGACATCGCCTCCGCGCCCCGCGGCGCCCCGTGGAGGGCGGGGTCGAGCTCCAGCACACCTCCCTTCGCGACCCGCACCACCGGCACGGTCGAGAGGCTGTCCACCCGCCGCACTCCGGGCAGCGCCTCGAACAGCAGCGTCAGCCGGCGCACTTCCGCCAGCACCACGGGGTCGAAGGGCCGCTCTCCCTCGAGCGCCACCACGAGCGTCTCGTCCCCGCCGAAGAGCTCCTGGCTGTACTCGTAGAATGCCCAGGCGGGGTTCTCGCGATCGAGGACGCTATCGGTGGACGTATCGACGCGGAGCCGAAGCAGCCCGGGGAGCGAGGCGCCGAGCAGCGCCGCCCAGATTACGAAGGTGAGAACCGGCGCCCGAAGGGCGGCGGCCACCAGCGCGCGGGGGATGCGACCGCGCTCCCTGCGACGCCCCGCCCGGGGATCCCGTCCGGTGTCCACTCGCTAGCACCGTCGGGCGCGGGCCACGAGGGCCTGCGGCGGGTCTCCGAAGGCAGGCTCGATGGCGACCTCGCGGTAGCCCGCGCCGCGGAGCATCTCTGCCAGCTCGGGACCGTCCCAGAAGCGGAACAGGCCGCGCTCCTCGAAGTCGAGGAGGCGCGCGGCATCGTTGATGAACCTCTTGAGAGACTCCCCCATGCGACGCTCACCTTCCGCGCCGAGCGCGGACCTTCCCCGGCCGGAGCGAAGCTCGTGGATCGTGTCGACGCAGATCGTCGAGATGTCCGCGTCCCGCTTGAGGCTGGAGAGAACCATGCGCCCGCCCGGACGAAGCAGGCGGAAGGTCTCCGCCAGCAGAGCCGACGGATCGGCGACGTAGTTGAGAACCAGCGAGAGGAGGATCGCGTCGACGGACCCGTCCCGGAAGGGGATCGACCCTCTCCCCCGGACGCCGTCCAGATCCGCCTGGGCGAACTGGACGTCGACTCCCGAGGACTCGTCCGTCCTCCCGGCCATGCGCTCCCGGGTGCGCGTGAGCGCTTCGCGCACGACGTCCATCTCGACGATCCGCAGCTGCCCCGGGGGCTCGCTGCGGGCGAGCTGCAGCGGGAAGGGCCCCGCGCCCGAGCCGAGATCGAGCACGCGGTCGCCGGC
>JBDLIK010000742.1:0-2335 GCA_039714895.1 Myxococcota bacterium
GAGGTCAGCCGCCGCATGGTCTTCCTGGCTGCTGTTAGTGGTCACCTGAGAGATCCGGTTCATATCGTTGTCCACGGAGAGAGCAGCGGCGGGAAGAACACGCTCGTGTGGACAGCCACACGCCCGCTCCCGGAAGACCGAGTGCTCGCCGTCTCTGGTCTCTCGACTCACGCTCTTGAGTACCGAGGTGGACGGATCGAAGGCGTGCTCTTCATCGACGAAGCCGAGGGACAGCGGGACGCAGACTACGGGCTCCGGGTTGCGATGAGCGAGGGTCGGATTACCAGGCTGACCGTGAACCGGAGCTCAAGCGGGCAGCTTGTCGGCCAGGAGCTGGAGATTGAGGTGCTCGCGAGCGTGATCACCACGACCACCGCGACTGCGCTGCACGCCGAGAACGCGACCCGAACGTTCGACGTGTGGATCGACGAGAGCGAAGAGTTGACGGCGCTCGTTAATGCAGCAGCAGCCGCCGACGCCGCGGGCGACACTGCCGCGGACGTTTCCGAACAGCTCGAAATCTTCAGAGCAGCGATGTCACTCCTCGAGTCGGTAGATGTAGCGATTCCGTACGCGGACCGGATCGCGTCGGAGTTTCCCACGCGTCCGCTACGGTCGCGGCGCGACTTTCGGCGGCTACTGACCCTTATCCGTGCTCACGCCGGACTTCACCAACGGCAGCGGGAGAGGGACGACCGGGACCGCGTTGTCGCACACGTCGACGACTACGCGGCGGTCCATCCGCTTCTCCAGGCTGTTCTAGCTCCCTCGATGACCGGCCTAACGGAGAAGGCTCTGGCGATTTGTGAGCTACACCAGGAGCTCGCGGCCTCGACCGGAGGGTCGATCGATGGCTGGGTCCGTCGCGCCGACCTTGAGCGGGAGGCGGGCCGCCGAGGCGTAGCCGTCTGCAACACGGTACGGAAGTGGTCGAAGCGGTTTGTTGAACTAGGAATCTGGGAAGGCCGGCGTCCCGTGGGAGCGTGGGAGTACAGGGGGGTGCGGGACGTTGGGGCCGAGCTCTTACCGTTGCCGAGGCCGGAAGACTTGCTCCGTCCGCCACGTCTACCACCGGACTACCAGCCGGAGCTTGGTAGCCAGGAGCTGCCGCGGGACGGGGTTTTGCCGGGTCCTACCACACCCACCACGCCCAAGGACGGCGAAGACGAGGCGCGCCCCTCGGACACCCGCTCGTGAACGTGAGGAGAAGGTGGTGGGCTTGGTAGTTGGGTGGGGGAGTGCCGTCGTACGGGACGCCGGGACCACCACCCCAAGGCTGGTAGTCGCCTGGTAGGCTAGGCGAAGCGCACTCGGAGAGACACGCGCGACAAGGTGAAGAGGGTCGCCCCGCCGCCTGGAAGCAGTGCGGGACGACCCAAGAGTAAACACTCCACTCGGAAACTACGAAAATGAACAGCGATGACGACCACAAGTATGACGACACTCCCTCAGACCCGACCGACTTCCTGCGCAACAGCTTTGTGCGTTTAATCCACTTCCATCGGGGACAAGCCGGCGAGCCCGGTTTTGTCTCCGAGATCGTGGTCCCGTACGAGGACTGGTGTTCGATACTCAATCATGCAGAGTCAAGCGGTCACTTTCCTGAGATCGTTCCCCGTCGCCCCAAGGACCGAGGAAACTGAATGCGGCTGCGTGACTCCCTGGCGACGCTGCCTGACGATGCATTCGTACCGGTAGGCTGGGTCCGAGAGCAGCTCGATGCTGAACACTCGGAGGCTTCTGGGCGGAAAGTTCTGCTGACGGTTCGGCAGGTGGCGGAACGCTACGAGCGCAGCGAGTCCACCGTTCGCGGGTGGTGCGCCAGGGGCGAGCTGTCCGGCGCGTTCAAGCTGCACGGTTCTGAGTGGCGGGTTCCTGAGTCAGCCCTGGTCAAGCTCGAAGCCAAGCGGCCGGGCTCCAGGCCCGCACTTGGTCGCAGAACGCCGGTCGACATCGGCGCGTGGCGCCGGAGCTGCAAGGAGTAGCCTTCCTTTTCCTTCCGCGGGCTCAGAGTCGAACCCTGAATACTCGCCTACCCTTCACCTGTCTTGAGGCCAAGGGAAGGCCACCGGAGGTGCAGGGGCGGGCCGCTGGCCGCACGGCCGAGCCAAAAAAGCGCACGCACGCGAGCTCGAAAGAATCTCCGACGTGTCCTTCGGCGGTCACCTGTCCTTCGGCGGTCGCCCGTTGCCGCCGTTGTTACCGGCAGGTGGGGAGGGGCCGCCGTGGCGGTCAGATCTTCAGCCCGGGGGGCGGGAGGTCTCTACGCGTTCGAAAGCCTGAGGGCTTCACGCCGCCAACACACCCACCTCTGTAGGCAACCTCGTGCAAGGCT
>JBDLIK010000743.1:0-2333 GCA_039714895.1 Myxococcota bacterium
AGGCTCACGGGCCGTTCCGCGCAACGGCCGCGGCTGCAGGGGGAGGGCTCGAATCGGCAAAGAAGGCTCGGATCCCCTCGGCGCGGGCTGTCACGTCGCGCCGGCCCAGCTCGACCAGTCGACCGCAGAACTCCGAGTCGAAGAGCAGGTAGCTCGCCAGCTCGGTGGTCTCTTCGTCGGTACCGAGGCCGCGCATCAGGTAGCGCACGATGGGCGGGATCCGGTGGGAGAACTCCCGCGCAATCTCACTGAAGTGACAGGTGGGGCTGAGCCACAGCACGTTGATCCAGCGGAAAGCCTGGTCCGGGCCCTCGCCCGGAGCCGCGATCACACTCGTGTTCACGCGCCCGCTGTGTTCCACGTCGGTTCCGATGGCGTCCAGCATCACCGCGTCCAGCAGGGTGGCGGCCACCTGGGCGATCGAGGGCGGCTTGCTGTGCCTCGTCGGATCGGTCGCCGGGGTGGGCTGCCGCACGCCGATGGCCACGATCCGATCCGCTCCCAGGTTGATGGCGGGGCTGAGCGGCGCCGTGTTGCGAATACTTCCGTCGCCGAAGTGGCGGCCCTCGATCTCGATCGACGGAAAGAAGATCGGGATCGCGCTCGACGACATCAGGTGCTCCACGCCGATTCGGGTCCGCTCCACCCTCCAGCGTCCGCGCTCCCACAGCGGGACGTCGGGCTGGGCGTCCAGGAAGACGACCCCGTCCGAGGTGTAGAGGTCGGTGGCCGGAACCGCGAGTGCGCGGAGCCGCCCACCCTCGATGTTGTCGTCGATCCGATCGAACGGGATCGCCGCCAGCAGAAGCTCCCGCAGGGGTGTCGTGTCGAGGAGCGACTTCGCGCCGGTACGCCGCAGCATCCCGCCGAAGGAGAGATCACGCACCCAGCGCATGCCGATCCCGCCCAGGGAGCGCAGATCCGTTCGGAAAACGCGCTCGGGCTCGATCGTGCTCCACAGATCCTCCAGACGAGCGATGCTCGAGGGAAGCTCGGAAGCGTGCGCCGCGAGGAACGCGGCGTTGATGGCGCCCGCGCTCGAACCCACCAGGAGCTCGAAGCCGTCCTCCGGGAGGAGCCCTGACTCCAGGAGTCCCTGCAGCACCCCGGCCTGGTAGGCGCCGCGCGCCCCACCTCCGGAGAGGACCAGCGCGGTCCGCGCGCGAACCGCGCCGCTCGCGGCGAGGGACTCGTCCACTGGCTCCGGACCCGGCATGCCGCCCGGATACTACCACCCGACGAACCGACCCGGACTCCGCTTCGCTTCAGGACACAGCGCGCGGGTCCGGGTCCCGGAGCCCTCGCGCCGCCTGCTGCAGCTCTTCGAAGGACACTTCGAGGCTCTCGGCGAGATCTCCGAGATCCGGGACCAGCTCCCGGTCTCCGATCAGACCCCATCCCACCCGCCCGGCGTAGCTCAGGACGGCCACGCCGATGCCCTGATGCTCGAAGAGCGGCAGGAACGGAAACATCTCGAGCAGCGGAGCGCCGAGCACGTAGAGCGGGAACTGCGGGCCCGGAACATTCGTCACGATCAGATTGTAGGGTCGCAGGCTGGACACGAAGCGCGCGCCGAAGCGCGTGAGCTCGTTGGATCCCACCCAGTCCGCGAAGCGGGTCAGGAGATCCGTCCCCTCGGCGGCCCGGGAGTGCTTGAGACGTTCCGTTTCCTTCCGGATCTGCGCGTAGCGCCGCAGGGGATCCGCCTCGCCGACCGGAAGCGAGAGGAAGAGCGCCGCGACGCGGTTCGCCTGCTCGAAGTCATCGTCCGGCGGCCGCATGTTCACAGGGATCACGACCCGGTAGTCGAAGCGGGCGGACCAGGGCCGGTGATGCTCCTCCAGGAAATGGTGCAGGGCTCCCGCCACCACCGCGAGCACCACGTCGTTCACCGTCCCCCCGAGCGCCCGCTTGAGCTCCTTCACCTCTCCAAGATCCATGCAGCGCCACTCGAGGCGCCGGTGCGGACCGATCGGGCGGTTGAGCCGGGTGCTGGCGGGAGGCTGCAGCCCCGCGGCGACGGCCTGGGAGAGCGAGGATCCCGCCTCCCTGAGGCCCGCCCAGGCGGAGGCGGGATCCCGTACGACGTCACCGAGGGAGCGCAGCGCCGCAAGGGGCTGGCGAGCTCGCCGAGCTGCATCCTCCGCGAGCAGTCGCAGTGCGGAGGGACGGCTCGTCGGATGCCAGCTCGGGGCTCCCGGGTCCGAGGCATCGGGAGCCGCGCTGAACAGAAGGGTGAGGAGGTTTGCCCCGGAGACCCCATCGACCAGGCAATGGTGCAGCTTCGAGACCAGTGCGAAGCGGTCGTTCTCGAGGCCGTCCACGACCCACAT
>JBDLIK010000744.1:0-2331 GCA_039714895.1 Myxococcota bacterium
GGTGCTCCGACGTCGACTGTCCACCCCGTCTCCGGTGGACACCGCGCAGCGAAGAAGCGACCGCGCCGAGCTGAGATCTCATCTGGATGCGCAGGCCCGCCTGCAGGGACAGCTGGAGGTCACCGAGGCGGAGCTCGAGAATCTGGCGGCACTGCAGAAGGAGTTTCGCCAGCTGGTTCGCCAACGGGAAGAGACCGAGGGCCTGTATCACACCTACTTCCGAAAGCTCGCGGACTCGCGGATCTCGAACGAGATGGACCTGAAGAGGATCGCCAACATCAGCGTGATCCAGGGCGGCCGGGTGCCCCTCGGCCCGATTCGCCCCAACAGGCGGCTCTACGTGGCCGTCGGCGCCACGGTCGGTGTCATCCTCGGCTGTCTGGCAGCCTTCCTCATCGAAGCTCTGCGCCCACCGCCTCGGGCTCACGCTGCACCAGTCCGGCTCCGACTGCGACAAGGCTGAAGAGCACCCAGGTGTGCTTCTTGTCCTCGTAGTTGTGGACTGCGGCGTTGAGCACCCACATCACGAGCAGAGTGAGCCACAGCCGACGGAGCCAGCGGTCCTGCTTCAGCGCGTCCAGGCCCGTCCAGAGCATCACGCCTGCGAACAGCACGAATCCGACGATGCCGACCTCGACCAGCAGCGCAACGACGAAGTTGTGAGGCGCCTTCCGCGTCTCGACCGCGGCAACGGTGAACCCGCCACTCCCGATCCCCAGCCACGGGTGCGCCGCCATCAGCTGCATTCCCTCGGCCCAGGTGGCGTGGCGCCCGCCAAAGGTCCCATCGCTGACCTCGTCGCTCGTCGAGGCGATGCGCTGGAGCTTCTCCCAGGAGACGAAGGGCAGTGCCAGCGCCGGGCTCGCGAGCACCGCCACCAGGAAGGTGACCCGAGCCACGGGTCTCAGCTGCCCCAGCGACAGGATCATGAAGCCGAAGGCCACGACGGCCGAAGCCATCGCCGAACGGGCCCCCGTCTGGACCATGGCGAGCATCGCAAGGGGGAGGTAGGCGAGATTCAGCCAACGCCACAGGCGGGCGGAGCGTGACACGACATCCAGACGGGCCAGGTACCAGGCCATCGGGAGCGCGAGAACCAGACCGAAGGCAGCGACGTTGGGATTGAAACCCATCACGGTGAGGCGCCTCGCATCGGCGCCCCCCTCGAAGAAGTATGCGTGTCCGAGGAGCCCCACGCACACGAAGGCGCCGAGGACAAAGGCCTGGAGCCCGGCCCGCAGAGCCTCGGGTGTCCGATAGAGATCCCAGAGAAGGATGACGAGCACGAGGGTCTGCGCGTAGGTGATCGTTCGGAGGAAGGTGCCTCCGATGTCGACGGACCACAGAACGCTGAGGCCGTTCCATAGAACGAACAGCAGCGCCCCGATGTGGAAGGGGCGAAGTCGCCGAAGCTCGCCGCTCCGCGCAACCATCGCCACCCAGATCCCCGCGGTCGCCACTCCGAGAAGCTTCGCAAGGCTGCCGATCCCGTCGAACTTCGCGCTGTTCTCCCAGGGGATCGCGAAGATCAGCAGTAGCGACAGCCAGAAGGCGATCTGGCGCATGCGTCCCCCCGTGTGGGCGCGACCGGCTCCTTCAGGCTGCAGCAACCTTCAGCGACCGGAGCCCCCAAGGACGATCTGAGCGGTCATGATGAGGACCAGGAGGTCGAGTACGAGAGAGCGTCTCTCGATGTAGTAGAGGTCGTAGCGGAGCTTCGCCACCTCGCTCTCTCGCCCCCCGGCGTAGCCTTGCTTCACCTGAGCCCACCCGGTGATGCCGGGCCGAACCGTATGACGAATGTGATAGAGCGGAAGGTCCGCACGAACCGAGTCCGCAATCGTCGCGAGTACGGGCCGCGGGCCCACGATGGACATGTCACCCCGCAGAACGTTGATCAGCTGGGGCACCTCGTCCAGTCGGACCTTTCGCAGGTACTGGCCCACCCGCGTGATGCGAGGGTCGTCCTTTGCGGTCCAGACCGGGCCCTCCCGATCCGCGGACTCCCTCATGGTGCGGAACTTGAAGCAGCGGAAGACGCGCCCGCGATAGCCGACTCGCCGTTGCACCAAGAGGGCGGGGCCGGGGCTATCCAGCTTGATGACCAGCGCAATCAGGAGCAGCGGTAGCGCGGCCACGGCCAGGGCCACAGACGCACACGCGACGTCGATGCCACGCTTCATCGCACTGTATACGCGATCCGAGGCGTTCCGGGCGCAGATCGCCTGGGCCACCTGGGCGGCGTCGAGGGAGGTCTTCGGGAAGCGGCCCGCCACACCCTTGGAGAGGGTTGCGAGGTCGTAGACGGGAACTCCGGCGCCGTGGAGCTCG
>JBDLIK010000745.1:0-2323 GCA_039714895.1 Myxococcota bacterium
GTAGGCACCAGCGGCGCCGGGAGCAGAGAGCGCCCCGTCTCCATCAGCAGAACGGCCAGCTCCACCCAGCCGAGGTCCGATCCCCCGTACTGCTCGGGGACCACGGTCCCCAGCCAGCCGAGCCCGGCGAACTCCTTCCACAGCTCGGGGGAGTGTGCATGCTCGGTCTCTGCCAGGCGGCGCACCTCTTCGATCGGACAACGGTGGTCGAGGAACTTGCGCGCCTCCGCCTGGAGCAGCTCCTGCTCCTCGCTCAATCCGAAGTTCACAGGACCTCCGCGTGCAGGTGGAGGAACCGGCGCAGAGCCTCCGAGAGCTCCGGGCGCCGTTTACCGGCTTCTCCGCCTCCACGCCATCCCGCCCAGCAGCACCAGAACGAGCTCGAAGCCGATCCCGCAGCTGGGAGCCGGTGCCTCGCGGTTGTCGAACGAGCTCGAACACTGAGGATCCGGCGCGGTGGGCTGGGGTGCGCCCGCCGAGAGCCCGCCGTCGAAGTCGATCAGGCCGTCCCCGTCGTTGCTGACGCCGTCCTGGCACTGCGGGTCTTCTCGCCAGGTCGGCCTCTTGCAGCCGATGTCACCGCTCCCATCGGCGCGGAAGTCGCGCTTGCCGTCACCGTCATCGTCGATGCCGTTGTCGCAGGTGAAGACCATGCGCTCGGAGACATCCGTGGCGCCGGCGCAGCCGGGGTCGCTCAGGTCGGCGAGACCGTCACCGTCGTTGTCGAGGCCGTCGTCACAGGCGGGCGGCAGCACCGCCAGCCAGGCCTCTACCTCCCCCGACGGGTTCGTGCCCACGCCGACGATGCGAAGGCCGTCGTCTGAGATCGCGGTGGCCTGCGCCAGGGTCCAGCCCGTGAGGTCGAGGCCGTAGTCGTCCTCCAGGACGTCCCGCAGCGGCCGCATGAGCTCGACGACGTTCCAGATGAAGGCCTCGCATCCCGAAGTCTCTCCCCCACTCAGGAGCGGCTGACACCCGGTCGAGGCATCGCTGGTGCCGACGACCACCAGGCCGTCGCCGGAGACGTCCCAGGGGGTCGCTGCGACGGTACCACCCGAGAGATCGCCGAGGGATTCTGCGACACCCTCGTTCTCGTGCCAGCGGAAGGCGCCGAAGGACGGCGACTCGCCTACCACCACCAGGCCATCCGCTGAGATCCCGAGGCCCATGCCCGGAATGGGCTGCGCAGGGGGAAGGATCGGATTCTCGCTCTCCACCTCGCTCCAGTTGCGGATCACCGTCGGCTCGGGATCGCCTTCGAAGAGCCAGCTCCCCACCACGGCCGAGCCATCGGTGGAGACGCGCCGGTTCTCCACCCGATTCAGAAAGCTGACCGGCAGCGCGGTGCAGGTGTTGACGAGTCCGCCGCCCGGGGTCCAGGTGAAGGCATCGCCGAGAAAGCAGGAGGAGCTCGTCGGCGGGAACATGGACCCCACCACCAGGTTCCCGTCTCCCGAGACTCCACTGGCCCCGCCCGTGAGACCGTCCAGCGTCAGCGGCACCGGGTTCAGCCCCTGCATGCCCGCAGCCTGCGTCCAGTGGAAGGCCTCGGACCCCAGCCCCGAGTCGCCCGAGCCCACCACCACCGAGCCGTCGTTGTTGGCCGCATACGCAATGCTGAAGAAGGTGCCGCCCGCTAGGTCTCCCAGGCCGACCATGCCACCGGAGGCGGTCCAGCGAAAAGCCTCGGTGCCGCTCGCCGACTCGCTGTGGCCCACCACCACCTGACCGTTCGCGGAGACGTCGCGAGCGAAGCTCAGGCTGGCTCCGCCCGGTAGATCCCCGAGACCCGTGAAGCTGGCACTGGCGAGAGACTGGGAAGAGGCCAAGACGACCAGAAGAGCGCCGAGGGCGACGCGCATGGTGGGTCCTCCACTCCGCGCATCGTCCAGCGTACTGCTCCCGGGTCCGGATGGGAAGCCCGGGCGAGATTCGAGGCGTGCAACGCTGGCTCGTCCCGCTGCGTCAGCTGCGATGACCCGGAATTTCGCCGGCCGTGCCTGCCGGGTAGAGCTCGAGTTGCCGGCGGAGCGCCATCCGACGTCTGGTCGACGCCGCCCTCGAGGAGGCGGGCGTCCACGTCGAGGTCGTCATCGAACATCACGGCGAAATAGGGCGGGCGCAATCTCTACCTCGCTCTTGTGGCTGACGCCACTGCGATCGGCGGCCTGTATGTGGAGGACTCCGAGATCGCGGAGATCGAGAACGCGCTTTCCCCTCCTCGATGTTCGGGGCCCCCGTCGTAGCCCAGCTGATCCGGGATGAAGAAGAGGAGTCGATGCCGAGGGGTTCGAACAGGGGAGTGCGCAGGGTGCCTCAGCCC
>JBDLIK010000746.1:0-2321 GCA_039714895.1 Myxococcota bacterium
GCGGCCCCGACGCTTCGGCTCTTCCCGCGCGGGTCCGGTGGCAGGCCGCGGGAACATGGCACCGCCCTCCCGGTCGAGGTTTCCGGTGAGGGTGTTGAGGACGTCCACCAGCCAGCTCGCCAGGGTGCCGAACTCCTGGGTGCAGGTGCCGATGCGTCCGTAGCAGACGGCGCGCTCGGCGGAGGCGAACTCGCGCGCCAGGGCACGGATCTCGGGCGCCGGAATGCCGGTGGGGCCGGCGACGCGCTCCGGCGAGAACTCTCGCGCCAGCTCCTCCAGCCTCTCCACTCCCTCCACCATCTCCGAGAGCCGTCCCAGGCGGACCCGGTCCTCTTCGAAGAGCACCTGGACGAGGGCGAAGAGCAGGAAGGCGTCGGTGCCGGGCCGGATGAAGAGATGGCGGTCGGCGATGCGTGCCGTCTCGCTGCGGCGCGGGTCGACCACCACCAGGCGCCCCCCTCGCTCGCGCAAGCGCCGCAGCCGACCCGGCAGGCCCGGAGCCGTCATCAGGCTGCCGTTCGAGGCCAGCGGGTTCGCCCCCAGCACCAGCAGGAAGTCGGTGCGATCGACGTCCGGAACGGCGAACAGCCCCGGGTGTCCGAACAGCATCCAGGAGCTCACCATCTTGGGAAGCTGGTCGACGCTGGTGGCCGAGAAGCGCCGCTTCGTGCCCAGGGCCCGCTGGAAGCCCGGCAGGTAGAAGGTCGAGCCGAAGTCGTGCGCGTTCGGATTGCCGAGGTAGGTGGCGAGGGCATCCGGGCCGTGGGCGGAGCGGATGGTGCGCAGACGCGCCGCGACCTCGGAAAGTGCCGTCTCCCAGTCCACCTCTTCGAAGTCCCGGCCCCGCCGCCGCAGCGGGCGCCGCAAACGGTCCGGATCCTCCTGGAGACCCAAGAGGCCGTAGGCCTTGGGACAGAGGTAGCCCCCGCTCATGGGGTCGTCGCGATCCCCGCGGACCGTGATCACCCGCGGCGCGTCCTTCTCACGCACCACCTCGATGCCGCACTTGGCCTCGCACAGGGGGCAGGCCCGGTGCACGGAGAGGCGATTGGCGGAAGCCGCAGACATGGGAACCCCCTGGCGTGAGGCGTCGGGGCTCAGGCTAGCCCAGCGGGGAGGGACGGGTACATTCCCGCCTCCGTCCAGGAGGAACGCGTGGCCCACGAGTTCGTCTTCACCCTGCAGGATCTGCGCAAGGTGGTCGCCCAGGATCGGGTGATCCTGGATGGCATCACCCTGGCCTTCCTGCCTGGCGCCAAGATCGGGGTGCTCGGAGCCAACGGATCAGGGAAGAGCTCGCTGCTGCGCATCATGGCCGGGATCGACACCGAGTTCCTGGGGGAGGCGCGTCCGGCGCCCGGGCTGCGCATCGGCCATCTCGCCCAGGAGCCCGAGCTCGACCCGGAGAAGACGGTGCTCGGGATCGTCGAGGAGGGGGTCGCGCCGATCCGCGGGCTGCTGCAGCGCTTCGAGGAGGTGAGCGCTCGCTTCGCCGAGCCCCTCGAGGACGATGCCATGCAGGCGCTGCTCGACGAGCAGGCCGGCCTGCAGGACCAGATCGACGCCGCGGGCGCCTGGGAGCTCGACCGAACGCTGGAGGTGGCGATGGACGCGCTGCGGCTTCCGCCTGCGGACGCTCCCGTCGAGACGCTGTCCGGCGGCGAGCGCCGTCGGGTGGCGCTGTGCAGGCTGTTGCTCCAGAAACCGGATCTGCTGCTCCTCGACGAGCCCACCAACCATCTCGATGCGGAGTCGGTGGCCTGGCTCGAGCGCTTCCTGCAGGAATACCCCGGGACCGTGGTGGCGGTCACCCACGATCGCTACTTCCTCGACAACGTGGCCGGCTGGATCCTGGAGCTCGACCGCGGTCGCGGCATTCCCTACCAGGGCAACTACACGGGCTGGCTCGAGCAGAAGCAGGCTCGTCTGGGTGTGGAGGAGAAGCAGGCCTCCGCGCGGCGCCGCACCCTGGACCGCGAGCTGGAGTGGATCCGCATGACCCCACGCGCCAAGCAGACGCGGAGCAAGGCGCGGCTCCGGGCCGTGGATCGGCTGCGCGCCGAGCAGGAGGCCCAGCTTCCCGAGGCCGTGGAGATCCCGGTGCCGCCGGGTCCGCGACTGGGCGACCTGGTGGTGGAGGCCAAGGACCTCTCCAAGGGCTACGACGACCGGCTCCTCGTCGAGGCTCTTTCCTTTTCGCTCCCTCCCGGGGGCATCGTCGGGGTGATCGGCGGAAACGGCGCTGGGAAGACCACACTCTTCCGCATGATTACCGGGGAGGAGAAGCCAGACCGGGGAGAGCTCCGGCTGGGCGAGACCGC
>JBDLIK010000747.1:0-2317 GCA_039714895.1 Myxococcota bacterium
GACTCCGGACGAGCTCGGCCCGCGCACGGTGCTGCGCATCGGCGCCTGCGACCACGAGACCCACGTCTTCGTCAACGGCCGTGGACGCCGATCTGCGCCGCGACGTGGAGCTCGTCCGGGCACTCGGCTTCGACTGCGCGCGCAAACACCAGAAGCTCGAAGATCCTCGCTGGCTCTACTGGGCGGACCGCCTGGGGCTGATGGTCTGGGACGAGATGCCCAGCGGGCGCGACTTCACCAGCGTGTTGCTCACCGACCTGGTCCGGGAGTGGACCCGAATGCGGAGGCATCGGCTACCCAGCCGACGGGAGCGCGGATCGCGACGCCTTCGCCTACGGTGAGCTTCCGCGATCCGAAGGGGAGCTCGAGGCCCGCATCCGCGCCGTGGCCCACGCCGTGGATCAGTGCGGGGCGCTCTCGGGCTTCGTGTGGACGCAGCTCACCGACGTTCAGCAGGAGATCAACGGCTTGCTCAGCTTCGACCGGCGTCCCAAGCTGCCGCTTCCGTTGCTGCGAGAGATCTTCACCGGCATCGGCAACCGCTGATTCCCTGTCCTCAGCCGGCCTCGGCTTCCTCCGAGCTGCCGACCCGTCGCCGCAGTGCCCGGGCGATACGGCCGAGGTCGAGGCCGCGGCTCTGGGGAAGCTGGAAGTACTGGTCGCCGTCGTCCTTGACGAGGACGCGCACCTTCTGCCCGGTGAGAATCTGCTCCAGGGGCTCGTCGGCCTCGAAGGGCTGGTCGAGCCTGGCGAAGACACGGCGACCCTCGATGGAGAGAAGCGCCACGTGTACGGGGGGGGGCACTCCGCCCGAGGTCACGTGGATCGTGGTCACGGCTTCGACGACCGCGCTGCCGGAAACCGGGGATTCGCGATCCGCCACGGCCCTGGGCTCCCGGGGTGATTCGTAGTGCAGGCGCGGCGCTGCGAGCTCTGGCCGCGGCCGGCGGCTCGAGCTCGATTCCAGCAGCGTGACGTAGACGTTGTTGCCCGGCCCTCCGATGGAGTGAGAGAGGCCGATCTGTGCGCCGGCCACCTGGGCGGCCGGGTTGGGGAAGCGCTCGGTGATCTGGAGGTAGGTCTCGGCGATCTGGAAGAGGCCGGTGCCACCCACCGGGTGGCCGCGGGCCTTGAGGCCACCCGAGAGATTCGTGGGAAGGCGTCCACCGACGCCGGTGATCGGATGCGCGTAGGGGGAGACGGCCTCCCGGCGCAGGCTTCCCACCAGCGAGTCTACGGCTTCGTCGGGGTCCACCAGGTCGAGGTCAGCCAGATTGATGGGGAGCAGGCTGTTGAAGGCGTCGTGCGACTCCACCACCAGCCCTTCGAGATCGCGGGGGTTCGCGATTCCCGCCCGCCAGTAGGCCACCCGGGCCGCCTGCCGGCTGGCGGCCAGCGTCGAGAGCGAAGCGCGATCGAGGATCGAGGACGTATCCGTCGCACAGCCGAGCCCCGCGACTCGGACCGCCTCGGGACGCGAGGTGAGGATCACCGCCGCGGCGCCGTCGCAGATCGGCGAGCAGTCCTTGCGCAGGAGCGGGGTGGCCACGGGCAGGTTCCGGGTGCGGTCGAAGTAGGCGTCGATGGACTCGGGGCGTCCATGGAAGGCAGCCAGGGGGTTGTCGGCTCCCAGGGTGTGGGCCCGCCACATGAGCCGGGCCAGGACGTCGGCCACGGCGCTGCCCCGAAGTCTCCGCTCCCGAAACCACGCCTGGGTGACGAGGGCGATGAGCGCGGGCATGGTGAACCCGAAGCTTCGCTCCACCGGGTCGACGGTCTTCGACATGATGGTGGTGGCCTCCGCCGTGGTCACCATCTTCATGCGCTCGCCGGCGAGCACCAGCACGTTGTCGGCCTGCCCCGAGGCGACCTTCGCCCAGGCCTCGTGGAAGGCTGCGGCCCCGGTGGAGGAGGCCGTCTCCGTGCGGATGGCGGGGATGCCGGTGAGCCCCAGGCGATCCGCCACCTTGGCCGCAATGTTGGCACGGCCCTCGAACTCTTCGCTGCACATGACGCCGAGCTGCAGGGCGTCGAAGGAGCGGATGCGCGAGTCCTCCAGCGCACTCTCGTAGGCCCGGGTGAACAGATCGAAGACGTTGTGGAAGATGCGACCCGTGAGGTCGACCTTGGTGAGCCCGACGCCGGCAATGTAGACCTCTCGAGGCATGGCTCCCCATTCTAGACCGCCAGGATAGACCGCCAGGAACCCTCTTCGTCCTGCCCGGAGCCGTCGTTGAGCGCGAACCCGACTCTCTGTGGCAGGATCGGGCCGAGATGCCCGAGCTTCCGGACATCACCGTCTACCAGGAGTGCCTCG
>JBDLIK010000748.1:0-2310 GCA_039714895.1 Myxococcota bacterium
GACGGGAACTCGCCCTTCAAGGGTGGTGTGCTGGACCTGACGACTGACACTATCGGCGAGTCGAGCCTGACGCTCATCGGCGACCACAATGACGATTCCGCGTTCATGGACATCCTGGACCGGTCAGCCGTGACGCCCCTCATCACGTTCAAGCTCGACGCCCGGGCGGACTTCGGATTAGGGAGCGAGCTCGTGGTGAGGGACGAGGATCGCACGCCCGTAGTCGTGCTACGCGCAAGTATGATCCCGAACTATTCACGCCCCTGACGATCTAGGTTGAACAAAACCCCCGGCTTGTGCGTCCAATCGGTGCATTGAAAGCCAACCGGACAACAAACCAGGGGTCATTCGATGAGTGAAGCAACCGCGGCGTACTTCGAGCTCACATTCAACCGCAGCGTGAAGCTGAGAGCAAGGGATCCGCGGCTGAGCTCGAACGGAGGCGCGCTGGTGCTGCGGGAAGCCGACGAGGGGCTCGGCCTGGTGAGCTCGCTCGCCGGGGTGCTGCACGACCCGCGGCGACCGGAATTGATCCGCTACCACCTCGACGAGCTTCTCCGCGAACGGATCTTCTCGCTCGCCCTCGGATACAACGCCGACGATGAGGTGGACTTCCTGGCCCACGATCCGGCGATGCGGATGGCGACCTGGGGTCGTCCTGGCGAGCGGGTTCTCGACGAGCGCGGGGCGAGCCAACCGACGCAGTCCCGCCTGACCGACATCCTCTCCGACTACGGTCCCAACCGCGAGGCCGTCCGCATGGCTCTCGCTGACTGGGTTGGGCGTCATCTCCATGCGAGCGGCCGTGGCCGGCGTGTGATGCGTGGGACGGTCGACATCGACAGCTTCCCGGTCGAGGTCTGTGGCTCCCAGGAGGGCGCTGAGTACAACGGCTACTACCGCAAGAAGATCTATCACCCGATCGCGGCGTCCTTCGCTCCGGAGGGTGACTACGACAGCACGCGCCTGGGTGATGGCTTCGTGAATGCTGCCCTTCGTGCGGGGAGTGTGCACACGGCCAACGGGGCGATCGAGTTCGTCCGGCAGTCCGTGGAACGTTGTCGCGGCATGGCCCGGTCGATCGACGTGCGAATGGACGCGGGCTTCACGATCGGCAAGGTGATGGACTCGCTGACGAAGGAAGGCATTCGGTTCATCGGGCGCTTGAAGGGGAATCCGGTCCTTGATGACCGGGCGCAGCCCCATCTGGTCCGCCCGGTGGGTCGGCCGCCGAAGGAAGGCTACGAGAAGGTCGTCGAGCTGGGCCTGCACGTGGCGGATGGGTGGAAGCACCCCCAGCGGCTGATCCTGGTCGTGGTCGACCGGCCGGACCCCAAGACGGGACAACTCGATCTCCAGCCGCGCTACTTCTTTCTGGTGACGAACTGGAAGCTGAGCGAGCGGACGGGGATGGAGTTGCTCGAGCACTACCGGCGGCGTGGGACCTACGAGGATCGGCTCGGCGAACTGTCCAAGGCGATCTCTCCTCGTCTTTCTTCGCCGCGCATGGTCGAGAACGAAGTCCATCTGTTGCTCGCGCTGCTCGCGCACAACCTGCTCTCGATCCTGCGCGGTGAGCTGGAGAGTGAGCTGGGCACTGGCTGGGATGTCGAACGAGTCCAACGCAGTGTCCTGAAGACGGCCTTGCGTGTCACGAAGGCAGGCAGGCGCCTGATCGTGGACACCGCGCTGAGCGCCGTCCCCTTGTGGAGCCGACTACTCGCGCGAATCGCGGCGTGGCTTCCACAGACGGCTCAGTGCGTGCCTGGACGCGCTCGGCGCGAGTGGGTCCCTCCGCCGCGCCACGCCTTCCTCGTGCCCGTCCTTCGGCAGTGACCGACCCACAACCTGGTGAAGGGGCGGACTCCAGACAGGCGCGCTTGGGGGAGGGGGGAGCTCTACCTGCAGCACGCGAGAAACGGCGTCGCGCCCGCTCGATTCCGATCAAGCAGCGATCCTCGCCATGGCGAAAGGGGGCGTGAATAATCCGGGGTCACGCCACCATGCGGATCAACTCCCGGATCCGTGGATACAGCTCGAGAACGCCTGCGGAGCCCCGTCCCTCCGCGAACGCGGCCGCGAGCGAGTCGGCCAGGCGCTCACGCTGTTCCTCGCCCACCGCGAGCCGATCGACCACGACGAGCAGATCCGCAGCCGCGGTCAGATCGTGCGCGGCCTGGTGACCCTCGAGGTCCCGAGCACAGCGGAGGGGGAGCTCGCCATCGCTCACTCGTCGTGCCTCGACCTGGTGGGCCGGGTGACGAGCGCCGAAGAGAAGTCGCTGCCGCGGCGCCGCCGGCCGGACAACCC
>JBDLIK010000749.1:0-2298 GCA_039714895.1 Myxococcota bacterium
AACCCCCGCATGCACCTCGACTTCACCCCCGAGCAGCAGGCCCTTCGGCAGGAGATCCGGCGCTACTGGCAGGAGCTCTTCACGCCGGAGCTGCGGGCTCGCTTCGAGGCGGAGCACGAGGAGATGGGAGGCCCCGTCTTCCGGGAGATCGTGGGCCGCATGGGAGCGGACGGCTGGCTGGCCATCGGCTGGCCCGAGGAGTACGGGGGCCAGGGCCGCACCCCGCTGGAGCAGTTCATCTTCTGGGACGAGACCCACCGGGCGCGGGCGCCGCTGGCCTTCATCGGCGTGTGCACCATCGGCCCCACCCTGATGCAGTTCGGGACCGAGGAGCAGAAGCGGCGCTTCCTGCCGGGGCTCGGCCGCGGGGAGCTGATCTTCGGCATGGGCTACACGGAGCCGGGCTCGGGCACCGACCTCGCCTCCCTCGCGACCCGCGCCGTGCGCGACGGCGACGAGTACGTGATCAACGGCCAGAAGCTCTTCACCACCCACGCCCACGATGCCGACTACATCTGGCTGGCGGCCCGCACCGATCCGGAAGCCCCCAAACATCGGGGGATCTCGATCCTGGTGGTTCCCACGGATGCGCCCGGCTTCAGCTGCACCCCCATCTACACGCTCGGGGGCGAGCGCACCAACGCCACCTACTACGAGGACGTGCGGGTGCCCGTCGCGAACCTCGTGGGCCCCGAGAACGCGGGCTGGTCGCTCATCACCTCCCAGCTCAATCACGAGCGCATCACCCTCGCCTGCCCGGGCTTCCTGGACCGCATGCTCGACGAGGTGTGGGCCTGGTCGGCCAGCGCTCAGGCGCCCGAGGGGGGTCCGCTCATCGAGCAGCAGTGGGTGCAGCTCCACCTGGCCCGCGTCTTCGCCAAGCTCGAGGCGCTCAAGCTGCTCAACTGGCGCTCGGCGTGGTCGGTGACCGCGGGGCATCCCGACATGGCCGAGGCCTCGGCGGTGAAGGTGATGGGCACCGAGACCTTCGTGGAGTGCTACGGACTGCTGCTCGAAATCGTCGGGGCCGCCGGGACTCGGGTGCAGGGAGAGCCGGGGGCGCTCTTCGGCGGGCTGCTCGAGCAGGCCTACCGGGCCGCGGTGACGCTCACCTTCGGAGGCGGGGTCAACGAGGTGCAGCGCGACATCATCGCCGCCGCCGGATTGCGCCTGCCGCGTGCGCGGCGCCGGAACTGACGGGAGGCGAGGATGACGCTCGATCCCAGGAAGAAGGCGGAGCTCGAGGAGAAGATCCGGGCCTACGTGGGCCTCGACGTGGGCGAGACCCTCCGGGCCCCGGACCTGGTGAACGAAGCCATGATCCGCCACTGGTGTGTCGTGATGGGCGACGAGAACCCGGTCTACTCCGACGCCGAGGCGGCGGCGAAGTCCGTGCACGGGGGCATCGTGGCGCCCCCCACCATGATGAACGCCTGGGTGATGCCCCCCTACATCCCGCCCTGGGCCGAGGGTGGGACCGACGACGGGCCCGCTCCCAACAAGGAGGTGGAGCTCCACCGGCTGATGGCGGGCTACGGCTACACGGGCGTGGTGGGCACCAACTTCGAGGACGAGTACCGGCGCTACGTGCGTCCGGGGGAGCGCCTCTCGGCCACGAAGGTGATCGAGGCCATCTCCGAGGAGAAGCCGACGCCGCTGGGCATCGGCTACTTCATCGACGTCCGCTGGACCTATCGCGACGAGGCCGACGAGGTGGTGGGGACCGAGCTCTGGCGGGTCCTCAAGTACCGTCCGGCGCAGGATCCCCAGTCCGCCGCCCCGGACGCGCCGTCCACGGCCCCCGCCAAGCCCACCCGCCTGGCACCGCCCCTGGGACACGACAACGCCTGGTGGTGGGAGGGGATCGAGCGTGGCGAGCTGCTGATCCAGAGGTGCCAGGCCTGCGGCACCCTGCGTCATCCCCCGCGCCCCATGTGCGGGCAGTGCCAATCCCTCGACTGGGAGGGGATGCCCTCCTGCGGTAGCGGCACCGTGTACAGCTACACCGTCCTGCACCATCCGAAGGTCCCCGGCTACGAGTATCCGCTGGCCGTGGCCCTCGTGGAGCTCGAGGAGGGCACGCGGATCGTCGCCAACGTGGTGGGCTGCGATCCGGAGGCGCTCGAGGTGGGCATGAAGGTCGAGTGCCGGATCGAGCCCGTGGACGGCGGCCGGAAGCTTCCGTTCTTCCACCCGGCGCAGGGCTGAGACGCAGATGGACTTCGAGTTCAGCGAAGACCAGCTCTCCCTCCAGGCGCTCGCTCGCGAGATCCTCGAGAAGGAGCAGAGCGCCGAGCG
>JBDLIK010000750.1:0-2273 GCA_039714895.1 Myxococcota bacterium
ACTCGTCGGTGGGCACCGCGCAGCGCGGGCAGGATCCGCGCGCCGGAACGTACACACGCTCGCAGCTCGGACAGCGCTGGCCCAGGATCTGTCGCTTCGCGATCCCCTCCAGGAAGCGCCGGGAGGCGCGCCCAGCCGCGTAGCTGTAGTCGAGGCGCACGGGAACTTCGATGCTCGTGACGGGCTCCATCCTAATGGCCCTTCGCTCGCCGGCCGCGGCGGCGCTCCGCGCCTCCGCTGGCTCGCTGCGCGCCCGCCTGCGGCGGGCTTGCAGGGTGCCTCGCTCATGCTTGGTGGTCCTCCGGGTCGAAGCATTCGATGTCCTGGATCTCGCCCTTGCGCTCGGCGCGGAAGCGGGCGCGCACGCGCATGCCGGTGCGCATCTGGCTCTCGTCGCCGGCGTCCACGGCGTGGAGCAGGGCCGTGTCCGCTCCGTCGAGGCGCACCAGCGCCCAGGCGAAGGGTCGGTCCAGGGGATGCTTGGGCCGGGGCCGCGCCACCCACGACCAGGTGGTCACCTCGCCCACGCTGCCGACCTCCACGAACTCACCCGTGGCCTCGCCGGTCTCCGGGTCGTACTCCATCGGAGGCACCAGCACGCGCCCGGCGGCGGTGCGGATCCCCTCGATGCGTCCGTCGCGAAGGCTCGTGAAGAAGCGTCCGAGGACGGGACCCACCGACCGGCGGTAGGGATACTCGACCACGTGGGGCGCAATGAAGGAGTGTTCGGGGGGCATGCGCTTCCTCTCAGATCTCCGGTGGGGGCCCGAGCAGCAGTCCGGCCGCCACCTCGACCTGCTCCGCCACGACACGCGCCGGGTGCAGCCCGCCCGCCCAGCCCACCAGCGACGCGAACCACACCTGCTGGAGCACGCTGGCGAGCTGGCGCTGGGCCTCGGTACCGATGTCCGCCGGCACCGGGCTGCCGGCGTCGAGCGCCGCGCCGTCCAGGGCCGCCAGGATGAGGCGCGTCATGCGCAGATGGAAGGACGCCACCTTGGCGGTGTGCTCCGGGTCGCCACTGGCGATGGAGCGTACCACCGCGCGCGCGAAGTCGGGCCGACGGACCAGGGCGCTGGTGGCGCGCCGGAAGAAGTGGGTGAGGCGCGCAACCGGCGATCCCCCCGTGATGCCCCGCGTCTGCACCGAGGCTTCCAGGCGCTCGACCTCCTCGGTGAGCGCGAAGAGCAGGATGTCTTCCTTGGAGTGGAAGTACTTGTAGAGCGTGCCGAGGGCCACGTCCGAGGCAAGGGCGACGTCCCGCAGGCGCACCGCATCGAAGCCGCCCCTCTCGGCCAGCCGCACGGCTTCGTCCACGATGCGCCGCATGCGGCGCAGCTGGCTGGCGGCGAGCCGTGCCACCGGCTGCCCGGCGCGGGCCTCGGGTTCGTCCGGCAGGGTCGTACGGGAGCCAGCCACGCAGAGAATTGAAACATGTTTCAATTTGGTTGTCCACGGGAGGGATCTCGAGCCGCCGGGAGGGAGGTGGCACACGCTTGTTGGCGCGCCCCCTCCGCCACTACCCTGCGCCTCGGGCGGAAGGAAGGCATGGCCGACAAGCTCGAAGGCAAGCGGGCCCTCGTCACGGGCGCTTCTCGGGGCATCGGCCGGGGCATCGCCCTCTCCCTCGCCGAGGCCGGGGCGGATGTCGCCATCGGCTACCGCCGGGAGAAGGAGAAGGCCGAGTCCACGGTCGGTGAGATCGAGGCCCTCGGCCGCAAGGCGGTCGCGTTGGCGGCGGACGTCCGGGACTACCCGGCCGTGAAGGCCATGGTGGAAGGCGCGCGCGACGCCCTCGGCGGCCTCGACGTGGTGGTGGCGAACGCCGGCGTGCCGAGCCGCTTCCAGCCCCTGCACGAGGTGGAGGTCGGCTACTGGCAGCGGGTGACCGGCATCGACCTCGACGGCGTCTTCCACACCCTCCACGCCGCCCTGCCGATCCTGCGCGAGCAGAAGTCCGGCGTGATCCTCAGCATCTCCTCCATCGGCGCGGATCTGTGTGCGGCCGGCGGCGCGCCCTACACGGCGTCCAAGGCTGCGGTCAACGCGCTCACCCGAGTGGTGGCGCGCGAGAACGCCGGGGTCGGCGTGCGCGCCAACGTGATCGCGCCGGGCCTGGTGGAGACCGACATCGCCACCGGCATGCTCGAGGTGCACGGCGAGCGGCTCCGCAACATCGTCCCCCTCGGCCGCATCGGCCAGCCCCGGGACATCGGCCAGCTCGCCGTCTACCTCGCCTCCGACGCCGCCGAGTGGATCACCGGGAAGGTGTT
>JBDLIK010000751.1:0-2272 GCA_039714895.1 Myxococcota bacterium
AGCGCACCTCCCAACCCTACTGGGACGCCGAGCTGCACCGGATCAAGGGGGAGCTGCTGCTCCACCGGCAGGGGGCCTCCCAGCGCGAGCCGGAGCGCCTCTTCCGCCTCGCTCTGGAGGTGTCGCGACGCCAGCAGGCCCGATCGCTCGAGCTGCGGGCGGCCACCAGCCTGGCCCGCCTGTGGCGGCATCAGGGCAGGCGTGACGCCGCCCGGGACCTGCTTGCGCCGATCTTCGGCTGGTTCACCGAGGGCCTCGAGACGCCGGATCTGAAGGAGGCAAGAGATCTGCTGGCAAAGCTGGCATAGGACGCGTTGAATCCGGCCACCGGCTCCCGTCCGATCAGGGCTGCGTCCGCCGCTTGCGGACGGCGGCCGCCAGCTCGCCGAAGAGCGGCTCGGTCATCTCCCAGCTCATGCAGGCGTCGGTGATGCTCTGGCCATAGGCGAGAGGCTTGCCGGCCTCGACGTTCTGCCGCCCCTCGGCGAGGAAGCTCTCCATCATCAGCCCGAAGATGCGGCGGTCTCCCCCGGCGATCTGTAGCGCCAGATCGCGGGCCACAGCCGGTTGTCTCGTATGGTCCTTGCTGCTGTTGGCGTGGCTGCAGTCCACCATCACCCGGGCCGACAGCTCGGCGGCCTCCAGGGCGGTGGCCACCCGGGCCACGTGCTCCGGCTGGTAGTTGGGGCCGCTGCTGCCCCCGCGCAGGATCACGTGGCAGTCGGGGTTTCCCTGGGTGACGACGATGGCCGCCACGCTCTGCTTCGTCACCGAGAGGAACTGGTGGGGATGGGCGGCGGAGCGGATGGCGTCGAGGGCGAGCTGCACCGTGCCGTTGGTCCCGTTCTTGAAGCCCACCGGCATGGAGAGCCCCGAGGCGAGCTCGCGGTGGACCTGGCTCTCGGAGGTGCGGGCGCCGATGGCGCCCCAGGACACCAGGTCGGGGATGACCTGGGGCGAGATGGGATCGAGGAACTCGGTTCCCGCCGGAAGCCCGATGCGGGCCACGTCCAGCAGGAAGCCCCGGGCCAGGTGGAGCCCCTCGTTGATCTCGAAGCTGCCGTCGAGATGGGGGTCGTTGATCAACCCCTTCCAGCCCACGATGGTTCGCGGCTTCTCGAAGTAGACCCGCATGACGACGAGGAGGTCCTCCGCGAAGGCCTCCGACACCTCCCGCAGCCGCCCGGCGTACTCGAGTCCGGCTTCGGGATCATGGATGGAGCACGGGCCCACCACCAGCAGCAGCCGGTCGTCGCTGCCGAGCAGGATGCTCGCGATGGCCTGGCGGCTCTCGGACACCAGGGTGGCCACCTCCTCGCTGGCGGGCAGCTCCTCCATCAGGATCGCCGGCGAGATCAACGGCTTCAGGCGTTCGATGCGGACGTCGTCGGTCTGGTGGATCATCGGGCGGCCTCCGGCTCGGTCTCGTGGCGGGGAAACAGCGGCTCGTCCCGGACGAGCTCACGACCGGTGGGAAGCCCGCCCCACTGGGACCAGCTCTCGAGCTCTCCGCGTCCCGATCCCGCGAGCCGCTCGCCATAGTCGACCCCCAGCCGCCGCCACACCTCCTCCATCTTGCCGGGCATGGCGGGCCACAGGCGCAGGCTGGCGAGCCGGTAGGTCTCCGCGCAGGCGTAGAGGATCTCACCGACGCGCTCTTCGTTTCCGGGAGCCTTCGCGAGCTTGAAGGGCTGGGTGGCATCGATGTGCGCATCGATGCGGCGCACCAGATCGATGCCGCGCTGGAGCTCGGAAAGGCCGAGCGCGTCGTCGTGGACCTCCCCGAGCAGGGTCTCGGCCTCGGTCCGCAGGGGACTCTCTTCCGTGACCCGCTGGAAGCGACCCCCCAGATAGCGGTGGGTCATGTTGACGATCCGCGACAGGCAGTTCCCCACGGCGTTGGCGAGGTCCGTGTTGTAGACCTCGAGGAAGCGAGCGCGGGAGAAGTCGCCGTCCACGGTACCGAGCGGCCCCTGGGTGGCCAGGAACCAGCGCAGGGCATCGAGTCCGAAATCCGCCGCGTAGCCCTCGAGGGTCTCGAGATCGATGAAGTTCCCCAGCGACTTGCTCATCTTCTGGCCCTCGCTGGTCCACCAGCTGTGGGCATAGACGGTGTGGGGCAGCCGCAGCCACTCGTTCCCGGGGACCTTCTGCAGGGCCATCAGCAGGGCCGGCCAGATCACGGCGTGGAACCACAGAATGTCCTTGCCGATCAGGTGGAGCTGCGCCGGCCAGTAGCCGCGCCGATCGGAGCTGGCCAGCGGCGAGACGT
>JBDLIK010000752.1:0-2271 GCA_039714895.1 Myxococcota bacterium
GGCGCTCGGGGTACTCCCGGTCGCAGGGGAAGTACCAGGGCTCCACCGGGAGCGCCCCTCGGCGCGCGAGTGCAGCCTCGAGGGCGCCCACGATGCGCGCCACGCAGCCCTGGCCTCCGAGCTCTCCCACGAAGCGTCCGCCGGGCACCAGGGCGCGCCAGACCCCGGAGATCACGTCGTCGGCCCGCCGCATCCAATGGAGAGCTGCGTTGCTGAAGACGGCGTCGAACTCCCCGCGGAAGTCCAGGGCCTGTCCGTCTCCCACCCGAGCATCGATTCCGCGGGAGCGCGCCGCGGCCACCTGCTGAGCGCTGCCGTCCACACCCACGACTCGACAGCCCCGGGCCACCAGACGCTCGCTGAGCACTCCGTCTCCGCAGCCGAGATCCAGGACGCGCTCGCCGGGCCGCGGATCCAGCAGCTCCAGCACGGGCATCCCGAGCTCGGCCACGAAGCCGGCGTTGCGCGCGTAGCGCTGCGGATCCCAGGTCTGTTCCGGGCTCATGCCAACCCTCCCGCGTTCGACTGCTCTGCCTTCTTTGCGGGGGCCCGCGCTTCGTTCGCCTTCGGCTCACTGCGCAGCGGCTGCGCCGCTTTGCGAGCCCTCCAGGCGTCGGTGGCTCGGGAGAGGGTCCGCAGCACGCGGATCACCGCCTCCCGCTCCCGACCCGTGAGGATCGACAGGATCTCCTCGTCGATCTCCATCAGCTCGTCCTCGAGCCTGCGCCACAGCCGAAACCCCCGGGGCGCGAGCTCCACCCGGCACACCCGGCGGTCGTGCGCGCTCCGGGAGCGCCGGACCAGGCCCTTGTCGACCAGCGGGTCCACCACCCGGGTCACGGTGCTCACCGAGAGGTGCAGGTCCTGCGCGAGCTCGCCCATCGCCAGGGGGCCCCGGCGGTGCAGGGCGCGGAGCGCGTAGGCCTGGGAGACCGAGAGGCCGTAGGCGACGGTCTCGTTGCGATCCCGGAACTGATACTTCTTGACCAGCTCTGCGATCGCGTCCCGAAAGTCGCGAATCTGTTGCTCCAGGGTGCGGCCCATGGATATATTTGTATACTACAATTATTGTTTGAGTCAAGCTCTAGCCGGAACCGGCCGAGGCGGTCGAGGGAGGCAGCATGCACCGGATCGGCATCGTCGGAGCCAGCGGTTACATGGGCGGGGAGGCCCTGCGCGTCCTGCTCGAGCACCCCTCCCTGGAGGTGGCCTGGGCGACCCGCCGCAGCGCGGGTCCGGCCTGCCTCGCCCACCCCAACCTCGACGACACGGACCTCGGGTTCATCTCCCCGGAGCAGGCAACCCCGTGCGACGCGGTCCTGCTGGCGCTTCCCACGGCAGCGGCGATCCGCAGCGCCGCCCACTTCGTCGAGCGGGGCACCAAGGTGGTCGATCTCGGCGCGGCCTTTCGCCTGACGGATCGCAGCCTCTTCGAGCGGGTGTACGGCCAGCACCACGACGCCTGGGCGCTAGCCGAAGAGGCCGTCTACGGGATCCCCGAGCTGCGCGAGGCGAAGATCCGCGAGGCTCGACTGGTCGCCAACCCGGGCTGCTACTCCTCGGCAGCCATCCTGGGCCTGGCACCCCTGGTGGCCGAGGGCTGGATCGATCTCGACCACGTGGTGGTCGACGGGCTCTCGGGCACCGCGGGGGCGGGCGCCGAGCTCGCCCGGGCCGTCCACCACGCGGAGATCGGCAACAACCTGATCCCCTACAACGCCGTCGGCCACCGGCACAGCTTCGAGATCGAGCAGGAACTCGGACAGCTGGCCGGGGCGCCGGTCACCGTCCACTTCACACCGGTCTACGCGCCCATCGTGCGCGGCATCCTCGACGTCTGCCACGCCTTCCCGACCCGCCAGGTCTCGCGCCCGGAGCTGCTGGAGCTCTATCGGGAGTTCTACCTCGGCCAGCCCTTCGTGCGGGTCTTCGACCTCCCCCCCGAGGAGGGGGCCAGCTGGCAGTACCGCCCCTATCCCTGGGTGAGTGCCGTGGCGGGCACCAACCACTGTCGCATCGGACTCGACGTGGATGTGGAGCGCGGACGCATCGTGGTGCTCACGGTCCTCGACAGCCTCGGAAAGGGCGGTGCCCAGGTGGGGGTGGAGAACCTGAACCTGATGCTGGGCCTCCCGCGCACCGCCGGTCTCAGCCGCCGGGGCCTGCATCCGTAGAACGACGAGGTCAGCCTCGTAGTGAAGCTGCACCAGCGCCCGGGAGAAGATCTCCGGATCGCCCGAGCCCGCGCGGTCCCAGAGCCGCATCACCTCC
>JBDLIK010000753.1:0-2267 GCA_039714895.1 Myxococcota bacterium
GCAGCTTCTTCGGTGCAGAGACCTGGTGTGACCAGTTCCACCCCAACCCCCGGACCAGTCGGATGATCGCCGAAGCCCTGGCAGAGGCGGTGCTGGAGCTGCGCCGGGACCCGGCGAGCTAGCAGCGATCATGGGAGCCGAGCTGCGGTCCGTACGCGAGGGAAGAGGGGAAGGGAACGGCGCCCCCTGCGTCCTGACGCTGTTCGGGACCCGTCCCGAGGTCGTCAAGCTCGCGCCGGTGGTCCGTGCCCTCGAGACGCACCCGGGCGGCTTTCGGACCGTCAACGTGAGCTCGGGGCAGCACGCGGACCTCGTCCACCCCTTCGCGGAGACGCTGGGGCTGCGCGTGGATGCAGATCTCGGAGTGGCCCGGGAGGACCAGACACCGGCGGCGGTCCTCGAGCGCGTGCTGGCGGGGCTCGACCCCTGGATCGCGCGGGAGAGGCCGGAGTTCGTGCTGGTCCAGGGGGATACGACCACCGCCCTGGCCGGCGCGCTGGCCGGATTCTACCGCCACGTCCCGGTGGGCCACGTGGAGGCGGGACTGCGTTCGGGCAATCTGAAGAGTCCCTTCCCGGAGGAGATGAACCGGCGCCTCATCACACGAATCGCGGATCTCCATTTCGCGGCCACCGAGCGCAACGCCGAGACCCTGCGCCGGGAGGGTGTTCCTCCGGAACGGATTGCGCGGACCGGAAATCCGGTGGTCGACTCGGTGCAGTGGGCCCTGGAGGGAGGGCGTCCCACCGAGGCCCTGGCAGCGCTGCTGCAGCGGGCCGGAAGCCGTCGGATCCTGGTGCTCACAACCCACCGGCGGGAGAGCTTCGGATCGTTGATGATGCAGCGTCTGCGCGCGCTGCGAGGTTTCGTGGAATCCCATGCCGACGTGGTGCTGGTGTTTCCGGTCCACCCGAACCCGCACGTCCGCGAGCAGGCGCGCTCCGAGCTGGCAGACTGCGACCGAATCGAGCTGGTGGACCCCCTCGGCTACTTCGACTTCGTCCATCTGCTGGCGCGGGCCTGGCTGGTGGTCAGTGACTCCGGAGGCGTCCAGGAGGAGGCTCCCACCCTCGGCAAGCCGGTGATCGTGATCCGCGAGAATACGGAGCGGCCCGAGGTCCTGGAAGCGGGGGTGGCGAAGCTGGCAGCGAGCGTCCCTGCCCTGGCAGCCCTCCTCGAGGAGGCCCACTCGGATCCGGGCTGGAGCCGCAGCGTCCTTGCGGCCCGCAATCCGTTCGGAGAGGGGAACAGCGGCCGGCAGATCGCCGACACGCTCCACCGCTTCCTGCGGTCCCGGAGCGAATGACCCGGGCCGTGGGACGTCGCTCCATCGCCGCGCTGATCTTCCTCTTCCTGCTCGTCCTCGGGCTCTCGCTGTGTCGGAGGGGGATCCTGCTCTCGGACGAGGGCTTCCTGCTCCTGGAAGCTCTCGACATGCTCCAGGGCAAGGTTCTCTACCGCGACATGGATGCCTTCGTGGCGCCGGGCACGTGGCTGTTGATGGCCGGAGTGTTCTCGATCGTCGAGCCGAGCGTGCTGGCCTCCCGGCTGCCGGTCCTGGTCTGCTTCCTGGCCACCTTCGGCCTCGCCTACCGCATCGTGGCGCGGCTGGGGTCTCCGGGGTACGGGATTTTCTGCGTGGTCCTGCTCGCTCTCGCGAGCGTCTGGGCCTTCCCCTTCTGGACGTTCGCCTGGTACTCCCCGTTCTCCATCCTCTTCGTCCTGCTGGCCCTCGAGCGGCTGCTCGCGTGGCAACAGAGCCGACGCACGTCCGCACTGCTGGCCACCGGGCTTGGCCTCGGCTTGGCCTTCGTCTTCAAGCAGAACTACGGCGCCTACGCGGCGGCGGGCTCGGTGCTCCTCGTGCTCGCCACCCGCGCCGAGGAGCACGGACCCGCCGGAAGGCTGCTACGCGACGTCCTCGCGGACGCGCTGCGGCTCGGCGCCGGTGCGGCCTGCGTGGCGCTGCCGGTGATCGGCTATTTCGTGCTGCAGGGTGCCGGCGCAGCCTTCGTCGATCGCCTGCTGCTCCATCCGCTGGAGTTCCTGGCCCGGGCCGACATCCCCTATCCCTCTCTCGCGACCCTGCTCGCGGCGGAGCCTCTCCGGGAGAACACCGAGCGCCTCACCTACCTGGCCTTCCTCCCCAACCGCCTGGACGTCGCGATTCCCGTCCTCCACGAGCTCGGTCTGGTGGAGCGGCTGCACGTGCTCCTCTATTGGCTGCCTCCGCTGGTCTTCACGGTGGGCAGCTGGCGGGGGCTGCG
>JBDLIK010000754.1:0-2263 GCA_039714895.1 Myxococcota bacterium
CACACGCTGCGCAGACGATTCGATCCTCGCGGACCTCGAGATCGCCGCTGCACTTCGGACAGCTGAAGATCTCGAGGTGTTCCTCGAAGGCGATTCGGGCTTCCTCTTCCATCGGTACCTACCTGCGCTCGGGTCTGGAGTGATCCACCAGGTCCTGCAGCGGTTTGCTGGCCGTTACGGCCTGCGCCACCAGCTCATTGCCAATCACGTTCAGATGGCTGTTCCAGTCCATGTAGAACGGGCTGTCCCCTCGGGCGATGGAGCGGCGCAGCCGGGGCAGCGTGTCCACCCAGCGCATCCCTCGCTCGCGCAGGTAGCTCACCGCTCGCGCCCACCACTGCGTCTCCCATCGACGCAGCTCATCCAGCTCGGGAGGGCCCATCCCCCTCGGCACGGCCTCCGCGAAGGCCAGCTCCTTGGTCGGGATGAAGACGGGGACGACCTCGCAGCGGCGCTGACAGGCGTCTTGCATGCGTCCGATCGCATCGAGGGTGATTCGGGCGCCCTCGGCGACCCGAGGATCGCTCTGATCCATCGTCATCAGCCACGAGGAAGGGGTAAAGACCGTCCTCGCGTTGCCAGTGTCCACGGGGAAGAGGATGGCCGGGTCCGCCTGGACCGCGACAGCGTGGTAGTCCGCCCAGCGGGTTCGAACGAGGTCCTGCTTCATTCTCCCAGGTCCTGATCGTCCCCACTTCGATGCGGCGCGAGCGAGCCCCCAGACGGTCGAGTGCGCGCGGACCGGGTAGAGCAGGGTATCGCTCCAGCGCTTCCAGGTAGACCTGCGCGACGTCTGGGTGCGGAGCCAGGCATCGTGGACCGGCGGGGTCGAGGCGTTCCTGTGCTCGATGGAGCGGAGCACCTCGGGATCCGTGGATCGAAGCTCTGCCCCAAGTCCCTCCGCATAGACAGCCGAGTAGCTCCCAGCCAGATCGTTCCCCGAGTAGATTCCCACGAGAACGACCCGAGGCGAGAGCTCGAGGGCCTCGTCGATCAAGGCGAGATACTGGACCGGGTTGTACCCGCCCAAAGCCATGTTGTAGACCGGGAGTCCGGTCATCTGTTCGAGCCGCTGAGGCCAGGCGTTGGATCGGGAGACCGTATGACCGTAGGTCTGGGAGTCGCCGATTGCGACGACCGACACGGTCTCTCGGATCTCGGCGTTCCGCCAACCCGCAGCGTCGTGATCGGGCGCTTCGGGATTCGGCCGGGTTCCGAGCGCTGGATCCGAGATCGTCATCGCGATGCCTGGCGACAGCATCAGCGCCCAGCGAGGGCTCACCGCGGCCGCCAGCCGGAAGCCGACCTCGAGCACTCCCAAGAGGCAGAGGTAGAGCAGACCGATGTAGACGAGGCGACGTCTGCGGGAAAGGGCCATGGCGCAGCCTTCAAGGGAGGGATGAGGTCCTGCACGCCACGATCAGATGCTCCGCTATCTCGAGTCGAAACGCCGCGAACCACTACCGAGGCACGACCATAGCAGAACGCCGCTGTCGGGGGGCGGGCCTCTCCGGTAGCTCTCGACGAGACGCCGACGGTTGGCGATCTTCGTCGATGCGCGAGGGCTGCCGGAGCCAGCCGTGCGCTCGCAGCGCTCTCCGGCGGGAGCTGTCGACGAGGAGACTATGCAAGGCGGGCGGCTGCGGATCCTGGGTGTGGCGATCGCGATCGGGTTCTCGTGGCTCGTCCTCGAGCTCGGCTTCATCCTGGTCGACGACCGCGCGGTCGATCCCGTCGATGCTCTTCGAAATTTCACACGAGCCCTGCCGTGGCAGATCTTCGCCTTCGCGGTGCTCGGAGTTCCACTCTCGCGGGTCTGGCGTTGCCCCGGAGCCTGGTCCGGCTTCGCCGTCCTCGCCCTCGCCACCCTGCTGTTCGCCGGCACTCGCATCTCCGAGGGGGTGGTGCGCCGGGAGCACATCCCGGTGTTCGACGTCATCGTGCGGATCGGGGGGCTCCTGCTGGGCACGAGTCTGCTCGCCTCCCTGCTGGCGGGTGCCGGTCGGCTCCTCCCTCCACGTCTTCGGAGCCGATGGCTGCCAGCGCTGGCGCTCGCATGGGGCCTGCTCCTGGTTCCGGCCCTGCACCGCGGTTCGGCGCTCCTCGCCCTCGGCGGACTTCCGGGTCCCGAGGCGCTCTTCGCACCGCTCGAGGTCGCCTTTGCGGCGGCGGTCCTGCTCGTCGTACTGCTCACGGGAATCTGGCCCCGCGCCTGGCCCGCGGTACCGGTGGTGCTCCTGCTTCCGCTGCTCGGTGCGGTCCG
>JBDLIK010000755.1:0-2257 GCA_039714895.1 Myxococcota bacterium
CAGATCGCGCGCCACGCACAGCCGCGCCGCGGCCGCGAGGATCTCCCCGCGAGTCCTCTCCCGCTTGCGGGATCGCCGGCTGCTGGCCTGGGGCACATGAAACAGATAGCTGATCTATAAATGTACTTCTAGTCTATTTATGGCTGACTGTTGGTGATCCCCGGCCGCTGCGGACTAGGCCGAAGTTCCAAGCGGAATGAGGCCCTGATTTCGCGCAGTCGCGCGAAATCAGGGCCTTTTCTTCATCAGGTGGGAGAAGATTGGTAGCCATGTAAATATGGGTACTGGAGTTCGATAAAAGTCGCAATCCTGCTCGGTTGTGCTACCTTAAGTAGCCATGTACATCGAGCGGGTGCCCAATCGCAACTCGCCCCCCGCCGTCCTCCTGCGCGAGTCCTACCGCGAAAACGGACGCGTCAAGAAACGCACCCTCGCGAACCTCTCCCACCTCCCCGACGACACCATCGAGCAGTTGCGACGCGTCCTGCGAGGCGAGGCCCTCGTCGACCCGGAGCAGGCGCTCACCATCCAGCGCAGCCTTCCCCATGGCCACGTGGCCGCTGTGCTCGGCACCCTCAAGCGACTCGGCCTCGACCGCCAGCTCGCCGCCCGCCGGAGCCCCGCCCGCGACCGCGCCGTCGCGCTCCTCGTCTCCCGCGTCCTCGACCCCGATTCCAAGCTCGCCACCGCGCGCACCCTGGATGCCGCCACCGCCACCACCACCCTGGGCGAGATGCTCGGACTCGAGCACGTCAAGGCCGAGGATCTCTACGCCGCCCTCGACTGGCTGGGCGAACGCCAGGCCAAGGTCGAAAAGGCACTGGCCGAGCGGCATCTGCACGACGGCACCCTCGTGCTCTACGACGTCAGCTCCAGCTATCTCGAGGGCCGCCATTGCCCGCTCGCGCGCATTGGGCACTCCCGCGACGGCAAGAAGGGCTCCCTCCAGATCGTCTTCGGCCTGCTGTGCAACGCCGAGGGCTGTCCCGTGGCGGTGGAGGTCTATCCCGGCAACACCGGGGATCCCACCACCCTGCGCGATCAGGTCGAGAAGGTCCGCCTTCGCTTCGGACTCTCCCGGGTCGTCTTCGTCGGCGATCGCGGGCTGCTCACCAGTGCGCGCATCCGCGAGGAGCTGGCGCCCGTCGAAGGCCTCGACTGGGTCAGCGCCCTGCGCAGCGAGCAGGTCCGCAAGCTCGCCGAGGACGAGGGGCCCTTGCAGCGCTCCCTCTTCGACACGACCGACCTGGCCGAGATCCAGCATCCCGACTTCCCGGGCGAGCGGCTGATCGCCTGCAAGAACCCTTTGCTGGCCGCCGAGCGCACACGCAAGCGAGAGGATCTGCTCCAGGCCACCGAGCGCGAGCTCGAGAAGGTCGCTGCCGCCACCCGGCGCGAAAAACGGCCCCTCCGCGGCAAGGACCAGATTGGCTTGCGCGTCGGCAAGGTGCTGGGGCGCTTCAAGATGGCCAAACACTTCCAGATCGAGATCACCGAAACGGCCTTCCGCTACCAGCGCAAGCAGGAGGCGATCGATCGCGAGGCCGCGCTCGATGGGATCTACGTCCTCCGCACCTCGGCCCCCGAGGACGTCCTCGGCGCCCAGGACACTGTCCGCGCCTACAAGGATCTCGCCAAGGTCGAGCGTGCCTTCCGCTGCCTGAAGACCGTGGATCTCCACGTCCGGCCGATTCACCACCGTCTCGAAGAGCGCGTGCGCGCCCACGTCTTCCTCTGCATGCTCGCCTACTACGTCGAGTGGCACATGCGAAGGGACTGGGCGCCGCTGCTCTTCGCTGAGGACGATCCCGAGGGCGCCGCGAAGCGCAGAGGCTCTCCCGTCAAGCCTGCGACGCGCTCCGAGCGGGCTGAGCGCAAGGCGACGAGCAAGCAAACCCCCAGTGGCGAAACCGTCCACCGCTTCCGCGGGCTCCTCGACCACCTGGCCACGCTCACGCGCAACACCCTAAAGCCCGCGGGAGACCTCCCCGCCTTCCGGCAGCTCAGCATCCCCACGCCGCTCCAACAACAGGCCCTCGGCCTCCTCCGCGTCAAGCTCCCCGTGTAGCCAGTCCCGTGACGCGACCGCTCGACGGTTTCTCAACCGGAACCCGCATTTGCGTGCGCGCGGGGGCAGAACTTCGGACTAGACCGGGCTCGTGAGCCAGAAGCTCGCCCAGGGGGCCAACCGGTGAGTCTCGACGTCCTCACGATCCGTCACGGCTCGCTCCCACCCCACGGCCTCGGCCAGCCGACG
>JBDLIK010000756.1:0-2254 GCA_039714895.1 Myxococcota bacterium
CGCCACGCCCCCCTGGACGACGAGGCGGCATTGCTCCGGGCCGCGTCCGACCTCGGAGCCGTGCTCTGCGACGGGATCGGAGACGTCGTCGCCCTGGGAGGCTTCGGGGATCCCGAGCGGGCCCTCCCGCTGGTCTATCGCATCCTCCAGGGGGCCCGTCTGCGCACTTCCTGGACCGAGTTCATCTCCTGCCCGTCCTGCGGGCGCACCCTCTTCGATCTCGAGGAGACCACCGCGCGCATCAAGGCGCGGACCGGCCACCTGCGCGGGGTGAAGATCGCCATCATGGGCTGCATCGTGAACGGGCCGGGGGAGATGGCGGACGCCGACTTCGGCTACGTGGGCTCCGGGCCCGGCCGGGTGAATCTCTACGCGGGCAAGCAGGTGGTGGGCCGCAACCTCTCCCAGGACGCCGCCGACGACCGCCTGGTGGAGCTCATTCGCGAGCACGGCATGTGGGTGGATCCGTAATTGTGGGTCCGCCTGCGGGCGAAGCCCTCAGGCACCACAGCTTCGCTCGCCTTCGGCGCTTGCGCTGACGTCGCGACCTTGGGTGAAGCTGCTGCCTGGACCCGGGCTTGCCCCCAGCCAACTCTCGGCCCGAACGGGATCTGCGCCGCCTGTCTCGTCGGTGGCTACCGGGCCAGCGGGGCGGCGGCCGCGACGTCGCTTGGTGGGGGGGTGCCGTTGGCCAGGCGCTCGACCCCCTCGAAGACGGCGACGCTGCGGGAGCCCACGACCAGCGGATGATCGGGGCCGAGCAGGGTGAGCGCCCCGATGAGGAGGATGCCGGACACCAGTGCGCCCTCCCCGACGCCGAGGACTCCCCCCGCCAGACGGTCCACCATGCCCAGGCCCAGCATCCGCATCCCCCGGCGCAGAATTCGCCCGACGCCGGCGACGATCAGCAGGGCCGCGATCGCCAGGGCGGCTCCCGCCCCGAGGCGCGCGCCCAGGGTCCCGAGCTCCGGCGCCTGCAGGACCGTCCAGGCCGCGGCCGGCTCGAGCCAGAGGCGTACGGCCAGCACCGCGGCCCCCAGGGCCGCCAGTGAGAAGGCCTCCCGCACGGCGCCAATCACCAGCCCGCGCAGGGTGGCCACGGCCAGGACCCCCAGGCAGACCCAGTCGATGGCGCTGAGCTCCCCCATCGGCAGGGAGTGTACCTACAATCCCGGGGATGCAAGGGCGGCGGGGGGAGAGGCGGGCCGTGGTGGTCGGAGCCGGCCACAACGGCCTCACCGCGGCCGCCTACCTGGCGCGTGCTGGGGTCTCCACCCTGGTGCTGGAGCGGCGGCCCCTGGTGGGCGGCGCCTGTGTGACCGAAGAGCTCTGGCCCGGCTGTCGGATCTCGCGCGCCGCCTACGTGGCCGGCCTGCTGCGGCCGGCGGTCGTGCGCGAGCTCGAGCTGGCGCGCCACGGCCTGCGTCTGCTGCCCAGGAATCCCTCCTCCTACACCCCCCTGCCGGACGGGCGGGGGCTCCTGCTGGGGCCCGATGCGGAGCTCTGCCGGCGTGAGATCGCCCGGTTCTCCGAGCGGGATGCCGAGCGCTACCCGGCCTATGAGGCATTGCTCGGCCGGGTCGCCCGGACCCTCGAGCCGCTGCTCGACAGCCCTCCGCCGGACCCCGGGCGGCTGCACGCCCGGGACCTCGTCCTGCTGGGGCGGGTGGCGGCGGGCGTGTTCGGCTGGCGCAAGCAGCTCCCCGCCGCGCTGGCCCTGCTCCTCGGCCCCGCACGCCGGACCCTCGAGTCCTGGTTCGAGAGCGAGCCGCTGCGCGGCACCCTCGCCACGGACGCAGTGATCGGGGCCTGGGCTGCACCCTCGAGCCCGGGAACCGGATACGTCCTCTTTCACCACGTCATGGGTGAGACCCACGGGGCCCGCGGGGTCTGGGCCTACGTGGAAGGTGGCATGGGGCGCCTCTCCGAGGCCCTCGCCTCCTCGGCACGCTCGGCGGGAGCCAGCATCCGCTGCGAGGCCCCGGTGGAGCACCTGCGCGTCGAGGACGGGCGGGTGTGCGGGGTGGTGCTGGCGGATGGCGAGGAGATCGACGCGGACGTGGTGCTCTCCAACGCAGACCCGCGCCGCACCTTCCAGGGGTTGGTGCCCTCCGGCTCGCTCCCCCCCGAATTCGAGGCCGAGATCGAGACCCTCGACTTCCGCTCGCCGGTGGTGAAGATCAACGCGGTTCTCGACGGCCTGCCCCGCTTCCGTGGGGCGGGGGAGGGACCGGGCCCCGAGCACGTGGGGACC
>JBDLIK010000757.1:0-2250 GCA_039714895.1 Myxococcota bacterium
TCCTTAACCCACGCGCCTTCGACGTTCTTGATCGACTTGGAGTAACGTCTGATGCCTGCACGTACTGCGTCTTCAAAGCTCTTTGTCGATGAGGCGGTGATTTCCGTTGTTTTTGCGACGCTCATAATGATCTCCTCAGGGCACGCACACCGGTGTCAACCGGGCCGCTCACAGCCCGGATTCTTTCCGGCCAAATTAGTCTGATAGTGGACGTTCTTGTTGTCTGACGATTATCGCATATTTCCAACGATCACCGAGAAACCGTCGAATCGGTATTCGCGATAGCCGTCGCTCATCGTAACGTCGCCACGGAAGAACTCACCGTTGGAGACCATCGGCAGCACGAGCCCATCCCGGGCCCGGGTGGACCAGAATCCCGGCCCGGGTGGATGGATCCCATGGTGATGCCTACGACGCGACCGCTGCTCCTCGCCGCCCTGCTCCTCGGCCCGGCGTGCTCCTTGGACCGCGCGCAGACCCAGGCCCATCTCGACCGCGCCGAGGCCTATGCGGCCGAGGGCGCCCACGCCGAGGCGGTGATCGAGCTGAAGACCGCGCTGGCGATGGAGCCGCTCGACCTGGCCCCGACGGCCGCCGAGCGGTTCAGCCGGCTCTCGCTCCAAACATCGGTGGGGAAGACGGAGTAACCGCTCGTCCGCTGGTCCGACTGCCCGTCCAAGGCGACCGGGCTCTGGCCCGCCGCGAAGTTCCCCTGGAAGATCTGGCTGCTCTCCTGCTGGATCCGGAGGCGGGTGAATATGGTGAGGCCTCCGAGGGGGGCGACGTGCCCCGTCGCAGAGGCAGACAGAACCCCGAACGTACGGAAATCGGATCATTGAGCGCATCGCGTGGCGGGATCAGGCCCGCGTCGCGGCGGCGGGGATCGGATCCTTCTCAAGCGTCTCGAGCTCCCCACGCAGCTGGGCGAGCCCCTCCCGCAGGTGGCGCTTGAGGCTCCCGAGCGGGATCCCCGTCACCTCGGCGGCCTCCGCGTACGTGCGCCTGTGCGTTCTCAATATTCGTCCTAGCTGATTTCGCTCGGCTTTTCCGCAGGACGATCGCACTCGTTTCCAGAGCATAAGCCGGACCTGCGACGAGTTTCAGTCTCCTCTCACCCAACGATCGCGAGCAGAATGGCGTCGATGATGCGGGCGGTGGTCATTCTCTGGATCTCGATCGTCCGAAGCTGCGGGGCCCTATTCCGCAGCCGACAGAACCAGGCCATTGTCGAGCTCGCCCTTCGGCAGGAGCTCGCGGTCTCCGCCCGACGTCGCCCGAGGCCGCGGCTCTCGCCCGTAGACCGCGCCTTCTGGGTCGCCCTCTCGCGTCTCTGGCCCCAATGGAAAAGCGTGCTGGTGATCGTTCGGCCCGAGACCGTGGTCAGGTGGCATCAGCGCCGCTTCCGAGCCTACTGGCGGTCGATCTCGACCCCGGGCCCCGGTAGACCTCCGATCTCGGACGAGACCAAGGCTCTGATCGTGCGTACGGCCACCGAGAATCGCTGGCGCGCCCGGAAGATCCAGGGCGAGTTGTCGAAGCTCGGAATCAGGGTGAGCCTGGCCACGATCTCCCGGTACCTGCCCAAGGCCGAGCCCGATCCTGGATGCCAGCAGCGCTGGACGACGTTCCTCAGGAACCACCGCGACCTGATCGCCGGGATGGACTTCTTCGTCGTGCCGACAGTTCGGTTCCAACTCCTCTACGTCTGGTTCGCGATCGACCACGGTCGACGACAAGTCCTTCACTTCAACGTGACGGAGAGCCCAACTGCCTACTGGGTGATCCAGCAGCTACGGGACGCGTTCCCCAACGAACTCTCTCACCAGTTCCTCATCCTCGACAACGACGCAATCTTCTCCCCCCGAGTCGCCGGCTCGATCCAGGGCCTCGGCCTTGTTCCCAGACGCACGTCGTTCCAGAGTCCGTGGCAGAACGGGACAGCGGAGCGCTTCGTCGGGAGTGTGCGCCGGGAGCTTCTGGACCACATCGTCGTGCTCGGCGAGGACCACCTTAGGCGACTGCTACGCGAATACGTCGACTACTACAACGCCGAAAGAGTCCACACCGCGATCGGCGATGCGCCCGCCGGCCGGGCGCTTGAGCCTCGGCCTTCGTCCAGAGCCAGGGTTGTTGCGTTGCCGCGGGTCGGTGGTCTTCACCATCGATATGCCTGGCGCGATGCGGCCTGATCAACTCGGCGACGAGAGCCGATCAGGCCCTCGGAGAGCGCGGATGAATAATGAGAACAGA
>JBDLIK010000758.1:0-2248 GCA_039714895.1 Myxococcota bacterium
TGTGCTTACAACGGGAAACAAGGATCGCGTAAGGATGGAGCCGACGAGCGGACTCGAACCGCTGACCTGCTCATTACGAGTGGAGGGTGGTGGCGCTCCTGAAAAAGCCTGTGCTTCGCTGGTATCCCTAAGTACTTCCCGTCCGGGAAGCCCCGCTCGTAGCAGTTCATCGCGCAGCTGGTGATTGGAGCTGGCGCCGAGAGTAGCGATCTCGAAGAGGATCGTGGCGCGGTAGGTCGAGTGAACCGTGTGCGCCCGAGTTACAGGCACACGTGTCCACCGATGGAACGCCTCGTTGGGTTCAGGCGAACTCTCGAACGAGAAGATGACGAGCCATGACAACGAGGTTGAAGCTCGTCACGCTTGCCCAGACATAGGCCTTGAAGGATTCGGCTCCCCGCCAGGTACAGCGCCCCATCTGGAACGCTCGTTTGAGCGTCGAGATCACCCCCTCGATGCCCGAGCGGAAGTCACGCAGCCGTCGGAAGACCCAGGCGCTGCGCACCATCTCTTCGATTTCCATCCCGCGCTTCTTGTGGAAGGCCATGTCTTCGACACCGAGCGCCTTGGCCTTCGTGACGTTGTCCTTCGAAGCGAAGCCACCATCCATCGCAACCTGTCGCGGCGCCTTGCCGAACAGATCGACGTGGCGCGCGAGCGTGCGCTCGACCAGGGTCGAGTCGGTTGGGTTGCCCTCCTCGATGACGCAGTCGAGGACGAGCGAGGACTTCCCGCCGGTCAGACAGACCTTGTGGCCGTAGTAGGTCGCTCGATTGTCCTTCACGAGGATGTCGGCATGGGGCTCGAAGATCGAGACGATCTTCTCGTTCGCAGGCACACGCTCGCCTTCGAGGACACGGCGACGGCTCTGGTCGATGACGCACTCGACGAGCGGGAGCACCTGGAGGAGCTCCTCGCGAAGCGAGGCCAGCTCTTCGACCTGGGCGACCTTCTCGACGACGATGCGGGCCGCTGCACAGACCTCCTCCGTCGATCGAATGAGACTGCGGTAGGTCGCGACAGGATCGATCGTGCGGCGGTGGAACTTGATCGCGTAGGCACGCCGCTTGACCGTGCGACGACGATCCGGGAACGACTTGCGCAACGAAGGCCGCTGACTCGCCATCCGCCGCAGAATCCGTGTCATCACGCGGACCCCGTCCCAGAGCAGAGCCGAGTCGGCCGGTTCGTGGATGTTCGCCTCGACGACCGTCGTGTCCGCGCGGATCGTCTCGCCCCGCTCGATCCCCTCGCTGCGAGCGAAGCCGATCAACACGCGGTGGATGGCTTCCCAGGTCTGGGGGCGGATGCGCTTGACGTTGTCCTGAAGGGTCTGAAAGCGAGGCCACTCCCCGAGTCCGAGACCCACGAAGCTGCGGAAGGTGGCGGAGTCCTGGAGATGGAATTCCAGCTCTCGATAGCTCAGCCCATGGATCTGCTTGAGCAATGCGATGCGAAGGACCTGATCACCGCTCAGGCCGCGGCGCCCGGTATCGGTGCGTCGTTCTCCCACCAGATCCCGCTGGACGAGTTCCCCGAGCTGCGGATGCGTCTCGAGGATCTTGGCAATCATCTGCAGCTCTCGGGTATGTTGGTGGGGACCCCAAATGGGCGTGAGTGAGAGCTGATTTTCTCGGAATTGGCGCATCGCTTCACCCCCCGGTTTGCGGTTTGCTGTGTAAGTTCGGGCGTTTGGCAACACCTAACATACACCAATCGCTACTCGATCGGGAGGCGCGATTGCGCCAATTCCTTTTCTATCCGATGGCTTACGGCTTCCCGGACGGGAAGTAGCTAGCGGGCCGCGGAAAGACCGCGTCGGGGCCCAGGCCCGGGGGAGCCGGGAAGGCGCTTCGCTTCGTGATGCAGCGCCGCGCCCGGCTCCGGTCGTTCGCCCGAGGGCACCGGCTTCGGGCGGGTGGGTTGCAGCTGCTGTTGGGTCTTGTGGCTGGCGGCGCGCCTGCACCGCCGCACAACGTCCTGTTGCGGCATGCGCGGTGGGGCTTCGGCTGCGTTCGCGCGGCCGTGCGCCGACCGGACGTGCGCGCGCCCGCGCGTTGGACTATGGGTCGCGTCGTGCAAGCGATCGTCATCGAGAAGGACGCCTCGGGCTCGAAGCTTCGCCTGGGCGAGGCGCCGTCGCCGCCGCTGGTGGCCGGCGCGCTGAGGATCGGCGTCGCCGCTACCGCGGTGAATCGTGCCGACCTGCTCCTGGCGCGCGCACTGTACCCGCCGCCCCCCGGCGCGC
>JBDLIK010000759.1:0-2246 GCA_039714895.1 Myxococcota bacterium
TCCTGCGGGCCCGGAACACGCGGAGGGTGTCGTCCGGTGCAGGCGGCCCGGTGGCGAACCAGAGGCTCACCACCAACGCGATGCCGGCGAAGGCGCCGAGGAGGAGGCGGCTCCATCTGCCCACGAGTCCAGCTTAACCGAAGCGCAGACGCCCCAGGATTCACCTCGCCTCGGATCGTCGGATCGGGGCTAGCAGAGTCGATCGGCACCAGTCGTACAGTCGTGGGTCGTCCCCGGCGAGCGACCAGAAGGCGGCGATCCAGCGTTGGGCGGGCTCGAAGAGCTCATCGAGCCCGCGATCGCTCAGCCACTCGCGGGCGATGCGGCGGTCGGTCGCCGTCGCCGGGGGGGTGATCGAGCTCGCCAGGTAGGCGGCTGCCGTCAAAGGGTCGAGGCGACGGTCGCCGAGGATGGAGACGGTGCCGAAATCGATCACCGCGCTGACCGTGCCGCCTTCCACGAGCACGTTGCCCGGGAAGCAATCGAGGTGGACGAGCTCCGCCCCGATGGGGTCGGGCAGCGCTGCAGCGAGCTCCCCCGGCACGACGCCGCCGAAGTCCGCACCGGCGACCGCGAGGCTGTGGGCGGCCCGTCGCTCGAGGTACTCGCGCCAGGTCCCGGTTCGGATGGCGTCGCTCCGGCAGAGATCGCCGTACCAGGGCCGAACCAGCTCGAGGTCGCCGATCCTGGCTGCGGCGTCGAGATAGGCCCGGACGAGCGCTGCGCGCGGCTCGCCCGCCGACTCTCCGAGCACGTCCGACAGCGGGCGCCCGGCCAGCCGACGCTCGATGCTGACGAGGTGTCCCTCGAGCTCGGTCGTTTCGAGGACCGTGGGGATGGCAAATCTGACACGAGTGGTGCTTCGACCGAGCTCGGCCAGCAGTAACGCTCGATCGTCCACCGCGCTGCGGCGGGTGCCCAGGTGGTGGACGCGGGCGACCCGCTCGGCGTCGAGCGCGTAGACGCTTGCCTCGCCGCCGCGTCCGAGCAGCGCGCCCGCTCCGATGCCGAGGGCGCTCAGGACGCGTTTCATGGGGCCCCCATGGAGCAGTCCGTGCCCGATGTTCGCGCGGGTCGCCGCGGGGCGTCTGCCCCGCCGCCCGGCTGCCCTCACGCTGGCGAGCGCTCGAAGCGGATGTCGCGGAGGGGCTCGCAGACCTCGAGCGAGTACTCCTCGTAGTAGCGCTCGCGACCGGTCTGCTGAGCCTCTTGATGCTTCGGGTGTTCGCGCCAGGCCTCCAGGGTTTCGGCGGAGTCGAACTCGACGATGCTGGCGCGCTCGCCATCCTCGGAGACGTACACCCGGTGTGAGATGAACCCGGGCATCGATCGGGCGAGCTTGAGCATCTGCTCCGCGAGGGCCTGGAACTCGTCGGCGTGCTCGGCGCGGAGTCGGGAGCGGAAGACCGTGACGACCATCGGGCTGCACCTCGCCGTCGGCCCGCAGCCGGGACTCCCCGCACTCGGGCCGGCCCCAGGCTAGCAGCTTGGTGCGGCGTCTCCGCCCGCCGGGGTGGTAGCATCGCCCCGACGTCCCGACGCTCTGTCGACGTCCTGGAGGGAGCCGTGGCCGACAATCCCCCGCGTGGTGTGCCCCAGCTCTACCCCCGGCTTGCCTATCGCGATCCCACCGAGGCCGTCGTCTGGCTGACCCGCGCGTTCGGGCTCGCCGAGCGGGAGTCCGCCCGCCTGGCGGATGCCGACGGGAACATCAGCCTCACCGAGATGCAGATGGGAAAGGGGCAGGTCATGATCGGAAGGGCCGGAGTGCACGACCTGGAGAGTCCGGCGACCCTGGGTGGGCGGACGCAGATGGTGATGGCCTACGTGGACGAGGTGGACGCCCACTACACCCGCGCCCGGGAGGCCGGGGCCCGGATCGTGATGGAGCTCGAGGATCTACCCTGGGGAGATCGGCGCTACGAAGCCCTGGACCTGGAGGGGCACCGCTGGTACTTCGCCGAGCACGTCCGCGACGTGTCCCCCGAGGACTGGAAGCAGGCCGTCTCCAGCTAGCGGCGGCCCACGGTCGCGACGCTACCCTCACGGGGTCGGACCCATCCAAGAGGAGGACTTCCGATGCCCGCCAACCCCCCCGAGAACATGCCGCGCATCTCCCCCTATCTCCTGTACGAGGACGTCAGCCAAGCGCTCACCTGGCTCGCCAGGACCTTCGGGTTCCAGGAGCGCATGCGCATCCCAGGCCCCGACGGGAGCGTCAGCCATGCGGAGATGGAGCTCCTCGA
>JBDLIK010000760.1:0-2236 GCA_039714895.1 Myxococcota bacterium
ACCGGGAAGTGAGCTGAAAGACGAGACGGTGGCGGCGAGGTCCGTAGTAGTGATGAAGCAGGGTAACGCCTGTGGAGCGAAGGGGCCTTACTGCACATATCACGACTTCATGGCGGGCCCGATCGTCTTCGACTCGGTGACCATTCCCGAGCGCCTTCTCTGGCTGAGCGACCTCGCCGGAGACCCGGGCACGACACGGGGCGCCGTCCCTCCCTATCGGATCTCCGACCGGCGCATCCGCTTCTCGGACGTGCGGCTGCCGATGGTGACCGGCGCGTGGCGGGGTCTCGGTGCCGCGCCCAACACCACCGCGGTCGAGATCGCGATGGACGAGCTGGCTGAGCTCGCGGGGCTCGATCCGATCGAGTTCCGCCTGCGCAACCTCGCGCCGGAGCAGGCGCGGCTCGCCGCGGTCCTGCGCGAGGTCGCTGCGCTCTCGGGCTGGGGAAGACCGACACCCGACGGGGTCGGGCGCGGCATCGCCTGCTCGGTCTACCACGAGACCTTCGTCGCCATCGTGATGGAGGTGGTCCGCGAGTCGGGGAGCGACGCGATCCGACCTGTGCGGGCCTGGTGCGCCCACGACTGCGGCCTCGTCATCAGTCCCGACCAGGTGAAGGCGCAGATCGAGGGCAACATCGCGTGGGGCTGCAGCATGGCGCTCTACGAGCAGATGACGCTGCACGACGGAGAGCTCACGAGCGACAACTTCGACAGCTACCCCGTGCTCCGGCAGCAATACGCACCCGACGTGGAGATCTCACTCATCCAGAACCCCACCCAACCGCCGACCGGCGTGGGCGAGGCAGCCATCGCGCCTGCGCCGGCCGCCGTCGCGAACGCGGTCTCGGCCGCGACGGGCCGCCGCGTGCGCCGGCTCCCGATCGCAGCGTGAGTCACGCAATGTCCGGTGCCCCGCCATCAACGACTGGGTCCAAGGTAGCAGCAGGTCTCGAAGAGCCCGTTCTCTTCAAGGCATTGTGGGTGACCCCCAGGCTGCGAGTCTGGGGGTCGTGCCCAAGGTCCCGAAGGGCAAGGGCTCTTCGAGGCGTGCAGCTTAGCTGCCGCTATCCGGGGAGCCGGTTTTCCGGCACCGGCGCAGACAGCAGTCGCCCCTCGGGGTCTCGCGCAACCCCTTCTCGTTCGCCTTGCCCGTGCTTGCGCGGAGGCGGCTCATGCAGCGCGACCGTCCCGGCAGAAGTCCAGGCCGAGTGCGCGCTCCCGGCCTCGGACAGGACATGCCGCCCGGGCGTCAGGGAGCCCAGCGTGACGACACCTGGCGGGGCTCCGCAATCTACCGGGACCTGCGGGCGAACTGTGTGGCCCCATCCGGCTGCTTGCGCACCGTTTCCTTCTCCGTCTTCGGGTCCACCGTGATGAGTTCGAGGGTGGTTGTGTACTGGGAGATCCACCCGCGCTCGATTCCTTCTCCGACCTCGTAGTAGATCACCGGGAACATGCCCCTTCGATCGATTTCCTGGTCGTGTACTTCGACTCGCTTGCCCGCCGGTATCCTCGCCATCACGCTCTTCGGGTTCGTCGAGCCTGCCGTCCAGCGAACGGGAGCCGGCCCGTCGTTGTTGATGACGACGTACGGCTTCGACGTGGCCGCCGGGGTCTTTCGCTGGGACGCCTCCTGGGAAGTGGGGGGCGTGCTAGCCGTCCGGGCCGGTGCAGGGCCAGAGGGTATCGAGGCGACGAAGAGAGGTGGGAGAACCAGAAGAGCGAGGAGCGTGAGGCCCAGCTTCGCTCCCAGGGTGAAGCCCTGCCGGCTCCTGCAATGGGGACAGACCTTGGCCTTCTTCTGGATCTTCTCGCGACACTTCGTGCAGACTCTCTTTCCCATCCTTTTGTTCCTCTCTGGTTGACGTTCCGAACCTCGGATCTCCCCCTTCGGCCCGGTCCCCGGTCACTTCCGTGCCCCACGCCCATGGGGAAGAAGACCACCTTGAGCCATGGCGCTGGCCACCACACGGAGCAGGGAAGCCTGCCCGTTCTCTAGATATCTTTCGGATATTCTGAAATAGAATACTAGAAGGAAATTCTCACCCTGCGTGGCGTGCCGATGGCCTCCACCCGCACGCCCGCCTACCGCCGCTTCCGCGCCCGGCTCAAGGCTGCTCGCCAGCAGGCAGGCCTCACGCAGGTCGAGGCCGCAAGGCGGTTGCGGCGAAGCCAGGCCTTCGTCTCGAAGTCCGAGAGCGGCGACCGCCGCGTGGACGTGACCGAGCTCAAA
>JBDLIK010000761.1:0-2231 GCA_039714895.1 Myxococcota bacterium
CGCCGAGTGGAGCGAGATTGGCGCGATGGCTCTCCTGTTCGGTGCCGTCGCGCTTCTCCACTTCGCGCTACGTCGCCGATTTCTTGAGATCTCGGAGCAAACTCGCACCCACGCCTCGCCGACTCGGCGCCAGAAGCTTCTCGATTTCGTCTTCTACGCCAGCTTCGGAGTCGTCGTAACGAGTTCCGTCCAACTATCGGGCGTGCTGGTCGTCTTCGGCCTGCTGATCGTACCGGCTTCGTGCGCGGCCATATTCTTCGCAGGGATTTCTAACCGGCTTCTGGCCAGCTGGGCGATCGGTACCATCAGCTGCAGCGCGGGCATTGCGGCGAGTGCAGTCTGGGATCTGCCGACCGGCGCGGCTGTTGTGACCGCACTCGGCGTCGCCTTTGCGCTGGCCGTGATTGGATCGAGTTTCCCACAGGCCCCAGGCTGAGGGATGGTCCGCTTTCCCGACGAGCCTCGCGCAAGTCCGGAGGCAATCCCGCACCCTGATCGACGGGCTGCGCAGACACCTGAGGTGTCCTTCCGGGGGGGTCGTTGTGGCAGACAGACGATATCGCCGGAATCAAGGCACCTCAGCCTTTTGAGCGCCTACTTCAGGGCTGGCACCCCGACCGGTGCGTCCGAGACGCTGTAGGATGGAGTTTTGTTCCGGGAGGGCTCATGCGGAGGGTACATGGCTTCGTGCTGGCGCTCGCTGTCGTCAGCGCGGGGGCGGGCGCTGCGCCGCCCACCGGGGATCCGCACCTCGCGACCCTCGCCGCCGAGCACGAGGGGGACACCCCCGTACCGAGCGCCTCGGCGGAACGTGCGCCGGCAGGCGCCGTCGAGGGGGCCGAGGTCGTCTATGCCCGACAGGGCGGCACTCCCGTGCGCGGGTACCTGGCCCGGCCGAAGGGCGAGGGGAGCGCGCCCGGCATCCTGCTAATCCACGAGTGGTGGGGGCTCAACGACAACCTGCGCTCCATGGCCCGGCAGCTCGCCGGCCAGGGCTACGCGGCCCTCGCCGTGGATCTCTACGGCGGCGCCGTCGCCAGCGATCCGCAGGAAGCCCGAGCGCTGGTGGGCAAGGTCATCGCGAACCCGGAGGCAGCCCGCGAGAACCTGCGCCAGGCCCACGGCTATCTCTCACTCGAGCTCCGGGCCCCGCGCATCGGCGCGGTCGGCTGGTGCTTCGGCGGCGGCTGGTCGCTACAGACGGCGCTGCTGCTGCCCGGGGAGCTCGATGCCGCGGTCATCTACTACGGCCGGCTGGAGACGGACCCCGACCGGCTCCGAGGGCTCGACACCCCGCTGCTCGGACACTTCGCGAGCGAGGACCGAGCCATCCCGGTGGCCGACGTACGCGCCTTCGAGCAGGCCCTGGAGGAGCTCGACAAGCCCGCCAGCATCCACATCTACGAGGGTGCCCAGCACGCCTTCGCGAACCCCTCGGGCACCCGCTACGACGCCGAGGCGGCCGAGCAGGCCTGGCAGCGGACCCTCTCCTTCTTCGACGGCACCCTCCGCGGAGAGACGTCTGGCGGAGCGTCACCGTGACGTCGTGGCCTTCACGACCGCCGAGAGTATCCTCGACCGCGCTCGCCTCCGCCCGCGGGGACTCGAAGCCGGCCGTCGAAGGCTGGGCTCCATGGCGCGCTGCGGTGCTCCGTCGTCCGCTCTGGGCCTCGGAGCCCCCCGGCGCACTGCTGACGCAGCGCCGTGGTACCCCACGACGGATGCCCGTGGAGGCTGCGCTTGACTTCCGCCCAGCCTTCGACGGCCGGCTTCGAGGGGCCGGGAGTCGCAGCTCAGCAGCCGGACCCGGGCTCCGCGTCGAGACGCCAGGTCGCGCCCTCCCGCCGCACGCGGCCCGCGCCGGGCGAGCCGAAGTGGGGACCGATCAACAGGGTGCCCCGCGCTTCGCACTCCTCGAGGAGCGCACGGCGCAGGCCGGGAGCCGCGGCCGGGTCCATGTCGAGGCCGCTCCAGTCCGGGTCGGCGCACTGGAGAGGATTCAGGATCTGGTCGCCCACCACCACCGCGGACTCTCCGTCGCAATCGATCCAGATGTCCACGTTGCCCGGCGTGTGGCCGGGTGAGGGCCGCAGGGTCACGTGGGGGGTGAGCTGGCAGGGCGTGTCCAGCGTGTCCACCACGCCGGCGTCGAGCAGGGGCTGCAAGCTCTCGGCATCGGGGAGGCCTCCATCGCGCACGCGCTCGATCTCGGTTCGGCTCCACAGGTGCCG
>JBDLIK010000762.1:0-2230 GCA_039714895.1 Myxococcota bacterium
AGGCAGCTCGTGCAGTGCAACTCGGAGCTGGTACGCGAACAGATCCGGGCGCGCTTCGCCGTGCCTTCCGAGCGGCTGGTGGTCATCGAAAACGCCGTGGATGCCGAGCGCTTCCACCCCCGGCGACGCCAGAGCGAGGGCTCCCGACTCCGCGCGGACCTCGGAGCGGGCCGCGGGCCGATCTGGCTGCTGGTGGGCTCGGGCATGAGACGCAAGGGGCTCGACACCGCGCTTGCCGCGTTCGCGGCAGGCGCCTCGGGGGAAGCCGAGCTCTGGGTGGCAGGACGCGACGACCCTGGGCCCTGGCGGCTGGAGGCCGAACGCCTGGGGCTCTCGGAGCGGGTGCGTTTCCTGGGCCCGCGCAACGACCTGGAGTCGGTCTATGCGGCCTCGGACGCGCTGCTGCTTCCCACTCGCTACGACGCCTTCGCCAACGTCTGCCTCGAAGCGGCGGCGGCGGGGCTGCCGGTGGTGACCAGCGGGGCCAACGGAGCGGCGGCGGCGCTCGGTGCGGGGGCCCTCGTGGTGGAAGATCCGGAGGATGTCGCGGGCTTCGCGGCGGCCCTTGGAACGCTCTGCGATCCCGTCGAGCGCCAGCGGCGGGGCGAGGCCGGACGCCGGGTCGCCGAGGCGCGCAGCTGGGAGGAGCACGTGCGTCAGCTACGCGGGCTCTACGCCCGGGTCTCTCGCAGCGAGTGAAACAACGGGCGAGCGAAGCGGCGCACGACACCGCGGACGCCAGGGCTTGGCCGAAGGCTGCGGGCCCTGGCCCGCAGCCCGTCAGGTTTTCTCCACCGTGAGCCACTGGTAGGAGGAGGAGGAGCCGGACACCCGCCCCCCGCGCCCTTCCTGATAGCGGATCGAATCGGATCCGTCGGAGCTACCCAGGATCTCCTTGAAGGCGACGATCTTCCGGCTCGGGTCCTCGGGATTGAGCCCGTGGAACACCAGCTCGACCCGCGGCTTGGTCTCGAGCACGTTCAGCACCAGCGTGGCGAGCGTGAAGACCTTCCCGATCCCTTCGACCGCTTCGACCGAGAAGCGGGGAACGTCGACCTGGCTGAGTTCGAACCCGTACTCGATGCGCATGGCGCCCCCTCCTCCCTGCGGGCCCCCGAGCGGTGGCCGCGGCCGGCCCGGGAGCGTCCTGGCCGCTCCGCGGACCTGCTTGAGTAGCAAGCCTCGGGGAGCGACTCTACTCGTCGCGATCCTGGACGGCCTGGATGCGCTTCAGGAGGTCGTCGCGGCTCACGAGCTCGCTCTCCAGCAGGAGCTGGGTGAGCGCCTGCAGGATGACCCGGGTCGGGACCCGGCCGCGCTCCACGGTCGGGGCAGAAGACCCATCCTCGACGGCGTGGGGGGCGCTCGGCTCGGCGGCCTCGCAGTCTTCCGGCTCGGATGCCCCGTCGGCCGGCCCCCAGCTCCGGGGCAGCAGGCCGTCGGCGCCCCTGCCTGGATCGGGCGGAGGCGGGGAGAGGACGGGGGCCGTGTCGGCCGGCTCGAAGGGGGGCTCGATGGGCGGTGACGTCGGCTCCGGGGTCGGCACCAACGCTCCGTAGCTCCGATCGAGCGCCTCCCACAGCTCGGTGGGCGCCACGATCACCGGGCGCACCTTCATGCCGGTGCGGAAGCTCAGGTCCTCGATGGCCATGAGGTTCCCCGGATCCTCCATGCCGACGTAGATCACCTCCATGCCGACCTCGCGCTTGGTGAACAGCGGCAGGCAGACGTGGCGCTCGGAGAGCTCACGGGGCACCAGGGCGAGGACCGCGGGATCGATCTTCTTCCCCTCCAGGCGAACGGCCGGCACCCCGAGCTTGCTCGACAGCGCGCGCACCAGCTCCTGCTCGTCGATCAACCCCAGCTTGACCAGACTCACGCCCAGCCGGTTGCCCCACTGCTGCTGCTCGTCGAGCGCGGTCTGGAGCTGGAGCTCATCGATGAGGCCAGCCTGGATCAGGATGTCGCCGAGGCGCGGCGGTCGCAGCACAAGAGTCTCCGGCGGATGGGGTTGGATCTGCATCGGCCGGACCTCCCGGCGACCTTATGCGCCCTTCTCCCCCGGGGGCCCGCAGGCCCGGCGAGCTCGAGCCGGCGATATGCTACGGCCGGAATCGCGCGGGATCCCGGACAGGAAGGAACGCCCATGCCGTATGTGCTCGTGGAGAAGCCCCGTCCCCACACCACCGTGATCACCCTCAACCGACCCGAGCGCATGAACGCCATGTCC
>JBDLIK010000763.1:0-2229 GCA_039714895.1 Myxococcota bacterium
GCCCGAGTTCTCGATCTTCGCCTCGGTGGGGATGGGCTTGTGGATCTCCAGGTCCTGTTCGCCGTGGAGCAGCATCGCGAAGTTGAACTGCAGGCCCGCAACGCTGCCGAGCCCCCCCATGGATCCGAAGACCGGGATCACCCCGAAGCTCGGCAGCACCTTGAGGTTCTTCTCGTAGGTGTACTCGAGCTCCTTGGGATCCGTGGCCGCGGCGCCCGCGCCGAGGCCGAGGTGGTAGAGGAGCACGTCGTCGGGCTTCCACTGCCCGGTCCCGGTCCCCGTCTCCGCTCCGAGCGCCTTCTCGGGATCGATCGGCATTTCTTACCTCTACTTCTTGAAGACCTCTCCGAGGAGCTTCATCTCGTCGGCCGCACCCTGGGGCACGATGTAGCCCTCGGGCTTGCGGATCTCGTCCATGTGATCGCGGACGGCTTCGGGATCGGGACTGACGCCCTTGCCCGCGAACCACCCCGGCGTCACGCCCACGAACATCCGCGCGTAACGGCCGCCGCCCACGGAGAAGATCTCGTGGGTGAGGTCGCATTGCTCCGAGACCAGGTAGGCGACCAGCGGGGTCACGCACTGCGGAGCCAGCAGGTCCGCCATGGGTCCGAGCAGCTCCTGGGTCATGCGCGTGTTGGCGATGGGCGCGATCACGTTCGACTTGATCTCGTACTTGGCGCCTTCGATGGCGAGCACACTCGAGAGCCCCACCAGGCCCATCTTCGCCGCGCCGTAGTTGGCTTGTCCGAAGTTTCCCAGCAGGCCTGCTGCGGAGGAGGTGAACACGAAGCGCCCGAAGCCCTGCTCCTTCATCTTCCGGAAGGCCGGCTGGGAGACGAAGAAGGCACCCTTCAGGTGCACGTCGAGCACCGCCTCGAGATCCTCCGGCGGGAGCTTCGCGAAGGTCTTGTCCCGCAGGATTCCGGCATTGTTGATCACGATGTCCACGCGGCCGAAGGCATCGAGGGCCGCCTTCACGATGGCCTCGCCACCCTCGGGGGTGGAGACCGAGTCGTAGTTGGCCACGGCCTGCCCGCCGGCCTCGACGATCTCCTTGACGGTGTCGTCCGCCATGCTGGAGCCCGAGCCCGTCCCGTCGCTGGAGCCCCCGAGGTCGTTCACGACCACCTGGGCCCCGCGAGCCGCCAGGGCCAGCGCATAGGTCTTGCCGAGACCCCCGCCGGCGCCAGTGATGACCGCCGCGCGGCCGTCGAATCGGATGTCTGCCATCTGCTCTCCTCCTGGGGGGCGCCGGAGGCGCCGGTTCGCTGGCGGGCGGGATCATATCAGGGCGCGACCCGGGTGGCAGCGCCGCCGCTCTCGTCTCCCCCGTGGGCTCAGGCCCGGGCCGCCTGCTCCTTGAAGAAGCGCCCGATCTTCTTCCGTCCACGATTGATCTCCCGAAGCTCGACGATGGCCTCCTCGGCCACCTCGTCTCCCACCTAGTGGTCCACGGTCGCGGCGATGATCTCGTCGAAGGCGCCGGTGCGCTGGTGGTAGCGGTCGATCTCGATCATGGCGTCGAAGTCGTCACGGTCGACGGTGTCGTAGACGGCGTCGTGGGTGATGTGGTCCGGCACTGGATCTCCTTGGGCCTCGGGGCCGGCGACGGGATCAGCCGCGCGGGCGGATGGGGTGGAGTCGGGTGAGGGTCTCGACGACGTCTTCGCGTGGCGCACGGGTGGGATCCTCGGCCCACCAGCCGATCACGCGGGTGACCATGCCGACGATCGCCTGGGCGGCGGCGGCGGCGTGGAGGCCGTGGGCCTCGCCGGATGCGGCGCGCTCGCGCAGCCGCTCTTCGATGCCCGGCACCAGGGAGTCGAGCATCTCCTCGCCGAGGTCGGCGGCCGCGGGGCCTCGGCCGAACAGCACGCGGATGAGGCTGCGGTTCTCCTCGGCAACCTGGAGGAGCACCCGATAGCGGGCGCGCACCTCGAGGGTCCCACCGCGGGGAACATCCGCCGCCGCGCGGTCCTGGCGGGAGCGCATCTCCGCGAGGGCCGCGAAGACGATCTCGCGAAAGAGCTGCTGCTTGTCCTTGAAATGCAGATAGAAGGTGCCGGCTGCCACGCCCGCGCGGCGGGCGATCCGGGCACTGGTGGCGCCGTGCAGACCGTCCCGGGCAAAGAGCTCGGTCCCGGCCTCCACGAGGCGGCGGCGGGTCTCGCGCCGGCTGCGCGCAGCAGCCCCTTCGGGGGGCATGACGTCGAGCTCAGTTGTTGA
>JBDLIK010000764.1:0-2224 GCA_039714895.1 Myxococcota bacterium
GCGTACTTGAAGGCGTTGTCCAGCAGGTTGAAGATCATCTGCAGCACGGCGTCGCGATCGAAGCGCACCGCCGGCAGGTCCGGCTGCGCCTCGACGCGGAGCGCGAAGCCCTGGCGGCTGGCGTGGGGAGCAAGACGTTCGGCGGCTTCCCGGAGCACCGGCTCGATGGGTCCGACCACGAGGGAGAGCTCGCGCCGACCTCCTTCCAGGCTCGAGAACTCGAGGACGTTGTGGATCAGGCGCGAGAGTCGCTCGGACTCGTCGCTGATCGTCTGGTAGTACTCCCGCCGCTTCGACTCCACGGGAACCAGGTCGTCCCGGAGCATCTCCGCATACATCCGGATGGCGGTGAGCGGAGTCTTGAGCTCGTGGGAGACCGCCGCCACGAAATTGCTCCGCCGGTCGGCGAAGTCCACCACCACGCTGACCATGCGATGGATCGAGAGGAGGCCGAGCGCACCCAGCAGCAGGCCGAGCCCCGCCAGGGCGTAGATGGGCCCGGGACTGCCGACTCCGGAGAGGGGCTCGAGCTGGAGCTCCACGGCGAGGGCGTCGAAGGGTTCGGCGAAGCGGTGCAGGTAGGCGTGTGGGGCCTCGGTGGCGGGTCCCGGAGCGCGGGTCCGGCTGCGGAAGAAGCGCGTGCTGGCCACGCCGCCCAGGCCGCTCGAGCCGATCACGCGGTCTTCGATCCAGCGGCCCATGGCCACGAGATCGATCACCAGGCCCTGGCGGTAGGTCGCCCCCGCGATGGAGACGCTGCGGTACAGCAGCAGATGGCCGCTGCCTGCGGGCCGTCCCACCAGGGGGTCGATGACCACCCGCAGGGGATCGCCCTTCCCGGCGCCGGGCTCGGCCTCCTTCTCGTCGAACGTGAGGCTGCTCTCGAAGCGGACCGCGGCCTCCGCCGCGCGAGTCTTCTTCGCGGCGGGTGAGCCCAGCGGGGCGAGGGCCGAGGGCAGGCTCTGGTAGGGAGCCTCCTCCACCTTCTGCTTGCGCTCGACGCGGTCCGTCAGCGCCCGGTTGAAGCTCTGGAGCGCGTCGTAGGCGTCGAGCTCCCGTCCCTCCCGCGCCGGGGCGCGGCTTCCCAACCCGGGCTCGGTCGCCCGGCCCAGGCGCAGGCTGCTCCCGGGGCTCGGCGAGGGAGCGTCGCCGGGAGCCTCGACGAAGGGGTCGGAGGATCCCCAGTGCTCCAGCACCAGCGCCCGGGTGCGCTCGATGGCTCGCGACACCTCGGGAGGCGGAGGAAGGCGCCCCTGGGCACGCGCCTGCGCCCGGTCCCGGGGCTCGAGGGGGCTGCGGACGCTTCCATCGGGCTCGATCTGGTAGTAGCCGACCACGAAGGGCCAGCGCGGCAGCTCCCCCAGCGGCGTGCGCGGGGGCTCGAAGCCCTCCGGAGTCTCGCCGTCGTAGAAGCCGTAGTGGCTGAAGGGGCGCTCCTCCTCGGTCCGCAGGAAGAGGGAGAGCTCGCGCTCCATCTCGTCGAAGGCCCGCTCCGCAATGCTGTCGTGGCGCAGCCGGCTCTCGAAGGCAAGTCCGTCCAGTGCTCTCTTGACCAGGAAGCCGAGCGGCAGGGCCAGCGCGATGAGCAGCAGGGCCAGAACGACGCGGATGCGCCTCATCCTGCGAACCGGTAGCCCTCACCGCGCACCGTCTCGATGAGGGCGCTCCCCTCTCCGAGCTTCTTGCGCAGCTTCGCCACGTGCATGTCCACGGTACGGGTCTCGATGCGGTCGGGTTCCGGCACCCGCCAGATCTCGCGAAGCAGCTTCCGTCGGCTCACGATGCGGCCCGCGTCCCGAACCAGGAGCGCCAGCAGATCGCTCTCCCTCCGGGTGAGGGAGATGCGCTGCCCGCCCCGGCGGGCCGAGAGATCACCCGGATCGATCTTCCAGCCGCCGAAGTCGAAGGGCGATGGGCTCTCGTCTGGCCGGGCACCCGAGCGGCGCAGCAGCGCGCCCAGCCGCGCCACGAGCTCCGAGACCGAGAAGGGCTTGGTGACGTAGTCGTCGGCGCCGCAGCGGAAGCCTTCGAGCACGTCGGCCTCGACACCGCGGGCGGTGAGCATCAGGATTGGCAGGTCGGGGTGCGTCGCCCGCAGACGTCGGCAGACCTCGAAGCCGTCGAGCCCGGGCAACATCAGGTCCAGGATCACCAGGGCGTGATCGCCCGAGAGGCCCCGGGCCAGGCCGTCGTCGCCGCGCTCGACCCCCTCCGGCTCGTGGCC
>JBDLIK010000765.1:0-2223 GCA_039714895.1 Myxococcota bacterium
GAGGCAAAAATGCCAGTAGCCTCCCCGAGTGCCCTCTACGGCTCGCTACCTGCAGCCCCAGATCGAGGCCGACCTGGCCCGCAAGATGGTCTTCGTCGCAGGCCCGCGGCAGGTGGGCAAGACGACACTCGCGTTATCGCTGCCCGGCGCAGAGACCGGCTACCTGAACTGGGACGTGGCGGAGCATCGCGAGCGAATTCTGAGGCGCGAGCTCCCGGCCTCCAAGCTCTGGATCTTCGACGAGATCCACAAGTACCGCTCGTGGCGCGGGTTCTTGAAAGGGCTGTACGACGGACGCCGACGCGGACAGCGGATCCTCGTCACGGGGAGTGCGCGCCTCGACTTCTACCGCTACGGCGGCGACTCGCTCCAGGGGCGCTATCACCTCCTGCGGTTGCATCCCTTCTCGGCTGCGGAACTCGGTCTCGAGCGGCCCGCGGAGCTCCGCCAGCTCTTGAAGCTAGGCGGCTTCCCCGAGCCGTTCCTCGCCGGCTCCGTGGCCCTGGCACGCCGCTGGTCGCGGGAGTACCGCACGCTTCTCGTGCGCGAGGAGGTCACGAGCCTCGAGCGTGTGCAGGACCTCGGCAACCTCGAGCTCCTGATGCTGCGCCTGCCCGAACTCGTCGGCTCGCCTCTCTCGATCAATGCGCTGCGCGAGGACCTGCAGGTCAGCCACAAAGCCGTGGCGAACTGGATCGACATCCTCGAACGCCTCTACGCCGTCTTCCGCGTACCGCCCCTCGCGGGCCCGAAGATCCGTGCGGTCAAGAAGGAGCAGAAGCTTTACCACCTCGACTGGAGCCTCGTCCCCGGCAACCCCCAGCGCTTCGAGAATCTCGTCGCCTGCCACCTCTTGAAATGGGTCCATCACGAGCAGGACGTCGTTGGTCGCGACCTCGAGCTGCGGTACTTCCGAGACACCGACGGCCGCGAGGTGGACTTCGTCGTCGTCGAGAAGCGCCAGCCGATCCTGCTCGTCGAGTCAAAGTGGGGCGAGGACGCGCGCGACAAGAACCTACGCTACTTGAAGCTCCGGTATCCGAAGGCCGACGCCTGGCAGATCAGCGCGACCGGAAAGAAGGACTACGTGACGCCCGAGGCGATTCGCGTGGCCCCGGCGTTGGAGTTGCTCGCGGGGCTCGTTTGAACGAGGCATCAAGGCCCCAATATCTGAGAACGGGTGCAGTGAATAGGAGGAATTGTGCTTGAAGAGAGCGACTACGAACTCTCCTCCATCCCCAGATGAACGTCATCACTCGCGTCAAGCGGTAGAGTCGATGCGCTCGCCTTGCTGAGCAATGCTGACACCCCAGCCATGCCGCATCCAGCGCACGCGAGCGGCATGGATGCCCTCGTTTACGAGGTGATGGACTAGTTCCCGCGGCTGGAGCCTCAGATGTGCAGGTCCTCGGTCACCCAGCGCGAGGGATCCGTGAAGCGGTCCCGGGCCAGCGGCGCCAGGTCCACCTCTTCGAAGCGGCCGAGGTCGATCAGCGCCGCCATGGCACGCGCCACGCCGTAGGACTGCATCACCCCTCGACCGGTGAAAGAATGGGCCTCGAAGAGGTTCGAGAAGCCCGAGACGGGGCCCGCGATGCCGCTGCAGTCGGGAGTGACCGCGTAGAGCCCCGCCCAGCCGCGCACGTGTCCGCAGCGCTCGAAGCTGCTGGCGCGGTGGGCCAGCCGCGGCCACACCTGGCCCTCGAAGAAGGCGTCTCCGTCGTAGGAGAAGTCGAAGCCCGGGGGCTCGTCGGGGATCGAGTAGCCGGCGAGCACGTGGGCGCCCTCGGGATGGAAGTAGAGGCCGCTGGCATCCACGATCATCGGCAGGCCCTCGAGATCGACTCCCGGAGCAAGGTCCGGGGGGCGGACGTCCACCAATGAGATCTGACGGCGCACCGGCTCGGTGACGTCGCGGATTCCGATTCGGGCAGAGAAGATCGGGGACCAGGCGCCCAGACAGTTCACCACCAGGTCGCAGGAGATCCGGGACTCGGCCGCCCGCGCCGAGGCCGGAATGTGGTGGCGGGTGAGAATGCCCCGCACCATCCCGACCTCGTCGGTGGGATCGCCCCGGGCCACCTCGACCACGTCGAGGGCGATCACCCGGCGCCGGGGCGCTCCGGTCCCGGCCAGCAGACCGGTGCTGACGCCCGAGACGTAGTGCCGGTCCAGGAAGCGGACGCCCCGCTCCTCGGCACGGCTGCGATACCAGCGACGCAC
>JBDLIK010000766.1:0-2218 GCA_039714895.1 Myxococcota bacterium
CTCCGAACTCGCAACCCGGCCGGCGAACGACTCTGTTCCGGCGGACCCGAGAGTCTAGCCCGCATTTCTCACCAGGTCGGGTAGCGAGGCGGTGCAGATGGGTGCAATGACAAGAGATCTCGACCGAGGGAAGCGGAGGCGTAGCCATAGCTACGCCGAGCACCCGCAGGGAGATATCTCTTGTCAGTGGGCCCAGATGCGCCGCCGCAGTAGCGGCCTGGTGAGAAATGCGGGCTAGGGACGTTCCCGCCCCGGGTCACTGCCTCGGGAGCGCGGGCAGCGGCAGCTCGGTGTCCTTGTGGGCCGACAGGTCTCGCACGCGCATCACCCCCCGCCCGATCTCCTCGGGGCCGATCAGGATCACGCGCTCCACGCCCACCCTTGCGGCGTCCGCGAGCACCCGCTTTGGTCGCCCCCCGCCGAGCACCAGCTCCACCGATCGCCCCTCGGCGCGCAGGGCGGTGGCGACGGCGATGGCAACCGGGCGCTCGCCCTCGGACAAGGGGAACACCACGTCCTGCAGTCCGCGCGCCAGCTGCGGCTTGCGGTCCTTCTCGCCCAGCAGCTCCAGGATCGTCTCGTCCCCGAAGCCGAAGCCGGCGGCCGGTAGCGATGGACCCCCGAGGGTCTCGAACAGCCGGTCGTAGCGGCCCCCGCCGCACAGGGCTCGGAGCTTCCGCTCCGCATCGTAAGCCTCGAAGACCACCCCCGTGTAGTAGGCCAGGCCCCGGACCACCGAGGCGTCGAAGGCCACGCGCTCGGAGATGCCGTAGGCGGCGAGCAGCTCGAAGAGGCGGTCGAGATCGGCGAGGGCGGCGGAGTCGGGCCTTCCCCGCTCCTTCATCTCCTCCAGGCTGTCCACCGAGAGCAGCTCCACCACCTCCTCGGCCTCGCCACGAGAGGTCGCCACCAGCCCGGCCGGGTCACAGAGCTGCTCGACCACGGCCTCGGATCCGATCTTGTCCAGCTTGTCGACCACCACGCAGAGGGGAGCGAAGACCTCGGGACGCGCTCGCAGCACGCCCTGCTGCAGCAGCTCTTCGAGCAGCGCCCGGCTGTTCACGCGCATGCGCACATCTGCGGGCTCGAGGCCCAGCCGGTCGAGGAGGGTGAAGACGGCCGCGATGAGCTCCGCCTCGGCGCTCACGCCCGGCTCCCCGATCAGCTCGACGTTCCACTGGTAATGCTCGCGGCGCCGACCCCGGGTCATGCGCTCGTAGCGCCAGTTCTGGCCGATCATGAACCAACGCAGCGGCAGCCGCAGGGCTCCGGCGCGGGCGATGGCCAGGCGCGCCACGCTCGGGGTCATCTCCCCCCGCAGCGCCATCCGGCGCCCGTGCAGCTCGAAGTGGTAGAGCTGGTCGAGGATCTCCTCGCCCGCCTTGCGGGTGAAGAGCTCCTCGCTCTCCAGAATCGGCGCGTCGACCTCCTCGAAGCCGAAGCGCCGGGAGACCTCGCGGAAGTGGGCGAACAGCCAGCTTCGCGTGCGCAGCGCCTCGGGATGGAAGTCCCGGGTGCCGCGCAGCGGCTGCAGGGGCGAGCGGGCCACGCGATTCCATTACCACGCTTCGGCCGTCGGCGCCGACGGGGTGGGCGGTCCGCTCCCGTCCGGTCTGCTACACCACCGGGCTGCCATCGGAGGACCTCAGCATGGGATTTCGCGAGCTTGCCGCCCTGGGAGGCGCCGCCGGACTGCTTCTCGCCCTCGCCTGTGGAGCGAGCGAGGAGAGCGAGGTCCCGTCCCCGCCGCCGCGGGTCGCGCAGACTCCCCCGGTGCCGGCTCCTCCCGCTCCGCGCGCTGGACTCCTCCCGGCGCCCCCGGCCCCGGCGGACCTTCCGCAGGGGCTGCTGCTGGCCCTGTCCACTTTCGGCAAGACTCCCGACGGCAAGCCCCTGCCTCGCTCCGAGCTGGTGATCCTGACCCGTGAGGGCGGGGAGTGGAAGGCCCGCAGCCTAGAGGACCCCGCGAGCAACGTCTTCCACAAGGCCATGGTGTACACGCCGCCCGGCGGCGAGCCGGGCATCCTGACCCTCGGCGGCACCGCCGCCGCCCTCAAGCTGTGGCGGAGCGGTGAGGGCGGCCTGGAGGCGGAGACCCTCTGGGAGGAGGACTTCGGCGGCAAGTGGAGCCGCATGCGGGACGCCGAGCAGGCCGATCTGTACGGGGACGGACAGCCGGCGCTTGCGGTGGCGACCCACGACCAGGGGGTGGTGGCGA
>JBDLIK010000767.1:0-2212 GCA_039714895.1 Myxococcota bacterium
GAGTCGAAGCAGCGGCGCGGGGGCGAGGAGTCGGGAAGGAGGCCCGGTACGTCCAGCCCAGCCAGAGCAGCGCGGCGGCTGCCACGCCCACCCAACCCCAGAGTCGGGCCCGCTTCACTCCGGTCGATCCACCCGTGCTGCGTCGCGGGGCCATACGCCGGCCACGCCTCCCGTGAGATCCTGGGGCAAGTTACGTGCCCCCGCCGCAGGCGTCCTGGTGGCGCGAGCCGGCGCAGTGTGCCGGTAGCGTGGGGCAGAATACCCCAGGAAAGCGAACGCGTCGCCGTCCGAGCGGGGATCTGCGCAGTCCGGAGCCGCACACGGGTTGTAGGTTCCCTCGCAGGAGGATTACGTCATGGGGACGCCGTCCCGCGAGCGCCCGTCCGTCGTGAGCACCGAGGCCGGCCGCGCGATTGCGGCCGACCCGGAGATCGCGCGGCTCGACGAGAGCGAGCTGCTGGAGCGCATCGAGCGGCTGCGGCACGAGCGCGAGGCCATCATCCTGGCGCACAACTACCAGATCCCCGTGATCCAGGACCTGGCCGACTTCGTCGGTGACTCGCTCCAGCTCTCCCAGGAGGCGGCGCGCACGGACGCGCCCCTCATCGTCTTCTGCGGCGTGCACTTCATGGCGGAGACCGCGGCGATGCTGTCGCCCGAGAAGACGGTCCTGATTCCGGATCCCGAGGCGGGCTGCTCGCTCGCGGCGAGCGTCACGCCCGAGGACGTCCGGCGCTGGCGCGCGGAGCATCCAGGTGCGGTCGTGGTCAGCTACGTCAACACCGACGCCGCGGTGAAGGCCGAGTCCGACTACTGCTGCACGTCGAGCAATGCCGTGAAGATCGTCGAGTCGATTCCCGAGGATCGCGAGATCATCTTCCTGCCCGACATGTTTCTCGGCGCCTACATCCAGAGCCGGACTGGGCGCAAGCTCATCCTGTGGATGGGCGAGTGCCACGTGCACGCCGGAATCCGGCCCGAGCACATCACCGAGATGATGGAGCGGTTTCCCGACGCGGATCTGCTGCTCCATCCGGAATGTGGATGCGTGAGCCAGTGCATGTACGCGCTCGCCGAGGGGGACCTCCCGGCCGATCGGACGCACATCCTGAGCACGGGGGGAATGGTGCGGCACGCCCGCAGCTGCCGCGCCGCCGCGGATCTCGTCGGAACCGAGGTGGGACTGCTCTATCGCCTGCGCAAGGAGAATCCCGAGAAGCAGTTCATCCCCGTGCGCGAGGACGCAGTCTGCGAGTACATGAAGACGATCACCCTGCCCAAGGTCTACCGGTCGCTACGCGATCTCGTGTACGAGGTGAGCGTCCCGGAGGATGTTGCGCAGAGAGCGCGTGCCGCAATCGAGCGAATGGTGGCGACAGGCTGAGACGCGGAGACCGGCCTTTGCGCCCCGCGGGGATCCTGGCACCGCCCGGCGGGCACCTAGTCCAATAGAAGAGGTGTCCGCCGATGGAGTTCGTCGCACTGACCTGTCTTGCCTTCGCGGCCGCGTTCCGCGGCTGGGGCTTCTGGCCGTTCCTCCTGCTCGCCCTCCCGTTCGTGCCCGCCCTCGACGGCGGAACGTTGGAGTTCGGCACCGGCGTGCTGTTCAGCTCGCTCAGCTCGGTGTTCATGCTGACCGCGGTGAGCGGGCTCGGGCTGATGATCCTGGTCGGTCGGGAGACCTGAAGCCCGCCGCTGCTACGTGTCACGCCGGCGCGTGAGCGCGCCGCGCAGCTGCTTCCACGACATCGCCGAGGCGAGAACGAAGGCGATCGAGACCAGCACCAGGTAGGAGATGGCGCGGGCCGAGAGCTGGGCGTCCGCCCAGTCGGTCACCATCCAGAGCCCCGTGCCCACGAGCGCGGCGAGGAGCCCCGTCGGGATCACGCCCAGCGAGCGCCATGCGGTGAGGAACACCGCGACCCAGCAGATCGTGAGCACGACGCCGGCAAATGCCTGGGTGGGCTCGACGCTGCCCTGCCAGTCGCCGACCCAGTGCACGTAGGAGCGGCCCTCGGGGTTCCAGGTGGTCAGGACGAGCACCAGGACCGCGACGAATCGAGCCAGCAAGCCGATCATGGGGGACACCCTCCCGAAGGCCCGCTCCTCACGACCGCCCCAGTCGTAGCATTGCCGGCAGCACCAGCAGGTCGGCCAGCAGCGAGGCGCTGATCGCCACGACGCTCACGAAGCCGAAGCTCGCGAGGCTCTT
>JBDLIK010000768.1:0-2208 GCA_039714895.1 Myxococcota bacterium
GAGGTAGACGTTGAACTGCTTGACGTCTGCTGCCATAGTAGCTTACTAGTATACTAGCAACGCCGCGAAATGCAAGCGAGCCGCGGGGACGGCCACCCGATGCTCGCCCACCTCGCGCAGGCCCTGCCGCAAAGGAAGCACCCCAGAGGCCTCGCTCGGAGATCGGCGATCCACCCTCCGGGGCTCGAGAGGGCAGCTCCAGGCATCGCAGGCGAGTCGTGGGTCCGTCGGGCGAACGCGAGACCTCGCTCGGGACCCCCTGGTGTGTCGCTAGTGGCGGCGCGCCGTCACGACCCAGGCCGAGCAGGGGAGGCGCACGCCGTCGGGGCGAGCGAAGGGCGCGAGGGCTCCGCGCACGGCCGCCGTCACCGCCTCCCGAGGCTCGGGCTGATCGCGCAGGACGGCTGCGGTGGGCCCGATGTCGAGCACGAAGGCCACCGCTTCCTCCAGGCTGGCCTCGCCGCCCAGGGAGATCTCGCTCTCCAGGGGCTCGAGGGCCACGTCTTCGAACCCGGCCGAAGCGAGGATGCGGCGCACGCGGTCCGGGTCGGCGAACGCGAAGGGGCCGGGTGCCTCGGGCGAGGGCGGAGGCGGCAGCTCGAGCAGGGGGGCGGCGGCCGAGAGCGGCACCAGCATCCACGGGTTCCGGGCCACGGCCTGCCAGCAGACGAAGCCGAGCCGCCCCCCGGGTGCGAGTGCCGCGTGCAGATTGCGAAAGGCGGCGTCGGGGTCGGAGAAGAACATCACGCCGAAGCGGGAGAAGACGAGGTCGAAGCGCGGCTCCTGGAAGGGATGGGTCTGGGCATCGGCCGCCAGGAAGCGGGCCTGCCCGAGCCCCTGCTCCCGGGCGCGGGCTTCGGCGCGCTCGAGCATCACCGACGAGATGTCCAGGCCGAGCACGGAGCCTTCGGCCCCCACGCGCTCGGCGATCTCGAGCGCCGAGGCGCCACAGCCGCAGCCCACGTCGAGCGCGCGCTCGCCGGGAACGGGCTTCACACGGTCGAGCCCGGCCTGACCCAGCGGACCGATCATCTCGTCGAGCCGCTGCTGCAGGCGGACCCACTTGGGACCGGTCTGCTCGTTCCAGTAGGCGATCTGCTCGGCGTTGGGGCCGGAGGGCTGCATGGTGGGGCTCCGGGGCGCGGCTCGCGGGGAGCTTGCCGCCGTCCGGAGGCCTCCGCCACCCGGGCCCGGCGTCAGCAGCAGCCGACCTCAGGGGCGGCCCCCCTCGGACATCCCAGCCAGATCCTGTGGGGCCACGAAGTCCAGAAGCCGCGTCTGCCCCGGATCGAGGTCTCCCCAGCCCGGGCCGGAGACCTCGAAGAGGGCCAGCGCTCCCGGCGAAAGGCCGTGCCTGAGCCGACCGAGGGCGGCGGGATCTGCCTCGCTGGCCAGCTGGGCGCTGAGCTCGCCGATGGCGGGCTGGTGGGCGACGAGCAGACAGCGCTGCACGCCGTCGTCGACCGCCCGGAGCCTGCGGAGCAAGCCGTGCGCGTCCGCCTCGTAGAGCTCACGCTCGAGCGCCACCGCCGCCACGTCCCCGCCGTGGCTCTGGAGCGCTTCGAGGGTCTCTCTCGCCCTGCGCGCGGACGAGCAGAGCGCCAGGTCGGGGTGCAGACTCCTCCCGACCAGGAAGGCGCCCATCCGCTTGGCGTCTTCCCGACCGTCTTCCGTCAGGGGCCGCTCGTGGTCCTCGCTTCCCAGACCCGAGCCGGCACGCGCGTGCCGGAGCAGCAGCAACTGCCTCATGCGTCCCACCCCCGAGTTGCGGCTACCGACGCAGCGCCCGGCCCGGTCGCGCTCCCGTGTGTGCGCCATCGCGGACCACCGCGACCCCGTTCACCAGGACGTGGGCGATGCCCACGGGGGGGTGGTTCGGATCCTCATAGGTGCCCACGTCGATCACCGTGTCCGGGTCGAAGAGCACCAGATCCGCAAAGGCACCTTCCCGGACGGCGCCGCGATCCGCCAGACCGAACTTGGCCGCCGGCAGTCCCGTCATGCGATGCACGGCCTCCGCCAGGGGGAGGACCCCATGGTCTCGTGCATAGCGTCCCAGCACCCGGGCGAAGGTCCCGTAGAGTCTCGGATGGGGCTTGCCGCCCAGGGTCGGAATGCCGTCGGAGCCGATCATGGTGCTCGGGTGGCGCATGACCGTGCGCACGTCCTCTTCGTTCATCGAGTGCATCACGATGGTGGCGCCGGGCT
>JBDLIK010000769.1:0-2202 GCA_039714895.1 Myxococcota bacterium
CATCTGGTTGTCCGTGTGGCAGCCCTCGCAGAACTCCTGCGCGCCCGCGCTGCTCTGCAGGCCGTTCCACGCGTCCGCGTGCACCGTCAGCACCCACGCCGATTGCTTGCTCACGTGGCACTGACCGCACACCGTCTGGCCCTGGTTCGACGCCTCGCTGTCGATGTAGCCCATGAAGCCCGCCGCCTCGGCGGGAGGATCGTCGAACAATGGCTTCTCGACGAAGATCGTCTCCGTCTTCGTGCAGGCGGGAAGAAGCAGCAAGACGCCAATCAAGGCGGCGAGCGGGCGCCAGGCGTGTCGAGTTACGTCGATGCACGAGAGTCGGCTCATGGGAACCCTCCTATGAGGCCCTTCTGCTCCTGTTTTCACTTCACAGGTGGAGGCCACGGGAGAACCCTCCCCGCCTCCAACCGCCAATCCTCTTCGCGACCGCCCGGTGCTGCGGGCGGGCCTCTTCCTAGAGGGGCTCGAAGAGGTTGAACCAGCCGCACCGCGGACAGCGGCGCACATCTCGCGGCTCCTCGCACGAGGGAAGCCGGTCGTTCCACCTCCGCACCGACCCCATATAGCGGACCAGAAGCGCGGCCTCGCCGAGCTTCGCCCCGCACAGGTAGCGATCGGGATTGCCGCGGCCCGGGGCCCGGCAGATCAGCGTTGTGAGTTGCTCGCGCGAGCCGTTGCCCGTAGCGCGATCCATCCGTTTGGTTTGCATGACCGTCGTGTCCACAGATCACCTCCGCATTTCCGCTGAACACAAGCTAAGTCCAGTATTCAAAGGCGTCTGTAGGGAGATCGTGGATGGGTTGTAGGGAGTTTGCTGCATCGCCCCGTGGGGAAACGCCCCGCAAGGAGTGGGGCTTTTCTCGACGGAGTGTCGGAGCGCCTTCCGGCTCGTTTTGAGGGAGTCGATGCCGTGCCCTCGTCAGCCGCTCCCGATCCCCACACGGCATGCTCGGAGCCCCTCGCGAACGCGATCGGACCCCAATTCATCCCCCCTGGTGTGGGAAAACTCCCCACATCGGCTACCAAGGGCTCCCCGACAGGCAGCCGGCGCCCAGCCCGCCTAGTCTTGAGCAATTCATTGTGTTCGCGTACGCGCACGACGCGCCAGAGGGGCCCGCGGACCGCACCTTCTCCTGATGGGCTCGGCACAGGGCCGTTGGGACCCTCGGCGTGTCATTCGCCAGTGGAGGTGCCCATGTTCTTTCCTACCTCGCACCCCTGGGCCGATGGCGAGACGCTCGGCGAGCATCTCCAGCAGAGGGGAGTGGACCGCCGTGAGTTCCTCACGTTCTGCGGAGAGATCGGCGCCATACTGGGGCTCAGCAGCCTCCTGACGCCGAAGATCGCCATGGCCCTCACGCAAGTGCAGCGGCCGAGCGTCATCTGGCTCCAGCTTCAGGAGTGTACCGGCTGCGTCGAGAGCGTGCTCCGCACGTCGGAGCCCACGATCGGCGACCTCGTCCTCGACCTCGTCTCCCTCGACTATCAACACACGCTGATGGCCGCAGCCGGGGATGCCGCGGAGGGAGCGCTTCACGACGCCGTCGAGAAGAACCGGGGCAGCTACGTGCTTCTCGTCACCGGCTCGATCCCGATGAACGACGGCGGGATCTACACCATGATCGCGGGCCGGACGGTGAAGAGCATCCTGGAGGAAGTCGCGGCCGACGCCGCGGCGGTGATCGCCGTCGGAGCCTGCGCGCACTGGGGTAGCGTGCAGGCCGCACGGCCGAATCCGACGGGCGCGGTCGGCGTGAGCGCGATCGTGAAGGACAAGCCGGTCGTCAACATCGCCGGCTGCCCGCCGATCGGCGACACGGTCACCGCCAGCGTCGTCCACTTTTTGACCTTCGGGCGGGTGCCAGCCCTCGACTACGACGGCCGTCCGATGTTCGCGTACGGGAAGCGGATCCACGACCAATGTCCACGACGCGCACACTTCGATGCCGGGCAGTACACCGAGGTGTTCGACGACGAGGCGGCGCGGAAGGGTTGGTGCCTCTACCAGGTGGGGTGTAAGGGCCCCGCCTGCTTCTCGCCCTGCCCGATCTTCCAGTGGAACACCCGCACGAGCTGGCCGATCGGCGCCGGTCACCCCTGCATCGGGTGCACGGAACGGCACTTCTGGGACACGATGACACCGTTCTACAAGAGGCTGCCTGCCGTCGCCGGGTTCGGCGTCGAGCGCACGGCAGA
>JBDLIK010000770.1:0-2201 GCA_039714895.1 Myxococcota bacterium
GCTCGGCGTCGCGACGCCGAGCCGCTGCTGGAGCACGCCATGCAGCGCCGTCGCGCTGGCGAGGTCGCGTCCGCGCACCACCCGGGTCACGCCGTCCTTGGCGTCATCCACCACCACCGCCAGGTGGTAGGCGATGGCTCCATCCGCGCGCAGCACCACCGGATCTCCCAGCTCCGCCAGGGGTTCCTGGCCGAGTTCGAGCCCCCCCTCGTCGCTCACCTCGACCCGCCCGGGCTCGAGGCGCAGCCGCAGGGCGCCGCCCGCCCTGCGCCAGCCGGCTTCGGGCAGGGTGCGCGTGCGACAGCACCCGGGGTAGCGCCAGCCGCCGTCCGCAGCGCGGGTCCCGGCACGCCGGATCTCGCTGCGAGTGCAGCCGCAGGGATAGAGGGCGCCCTCCTGGGCGAGCCGGTCCAGCGCCGCTTCGTGGTCGTTCCGCCGCTGGCTCTGCACGCTCTCGCCGTCCCAGTCGAGGCCGAGCCAGCGGAGCGCAGCCTTCATCTCGGCGGCGGCCTCCTGGGTGCAGCGGGTGTGGTCGATGTCCTCCATGCGCAGCAGGAAGCGGGCCCCCCGGCTGCGGGCGTCCAGCCAGGCCAGCAGGGCCGCGAGCAGCGTTCCGGGATGGGCCGGGCCCGACGGCGTGGGCGCGAAGCGGCAGACTTCCTGGCTCATCGTCCCAGCAGCGTGGCGAGGTGCTCGTTCAGGAACAGGCCCCCGGGATCCAGACGGCGCTGCACGGCCTGGAAGCTCTCCCATTCCGGGTAGCGCCCGGCGAGCGTCGCGGCGCTCTGGGTGTGGAACTTTCCCCAATGAGGGCGGCCTCCCGGCTCCAGCAGGATCGGCTCCAGGTCTGCGAAGAACTCGCGGTAGGGCTCTTCCCCGTGCTGATGGACCGAGATCGTCACCGTGGCGCGACCGTGGGCCGGGCTCAGCCAGGCGTCGTCAGCAGCCACCGTGCGGTACTCCAGGGGCCACGCCACGTCGGGATGCCGGGAGCGGACGCGCTCCACCGCGGCGCGCAGGCAGGCGGGGCCGCTCGCTGCGGGCAGCGAGTACTCCATCTCGTTGAAGCGCTCTTCGCGTACCGAGGGAAGGATGCGCGAGCTCCAGTCGATCCGCTCGTGCTTCCGCCCGGCGACCGTCTCGGGCTCTTCCTCCGTGAGGTTGATGGCCTTGGCCTCCGCGAAGTCGGCTTTTGGAAAGTAGAAGAACTCGAAGTGACGGTTCTCCAGGATCAGGGAGTCGAGCTTCTCGAGGATCTCGGCCAGCGGAGCGCGCCAGGTCCGCTCATGGAGCCGGTAGGCGGGAAGCAACCGCAGGCGCGCGGTGGTCACGATGCCGAGCGCGCCCAGGGACACCCGCGCGGCGCGCAAGGTCTCGGGATCGTGGTCGGAGTCGATCTCGAGGATCTCGCCACTGGCGAGGACGAGCCGCAGGGCCGCGACCCGGGAGGCGAGGTTGCCGAGGGTCCGGCCGGTGCCGTGGGTGCCGGTGGAGAGCGCCCCGCCCAGGGATTGGACGTCGATGTCGCCGAGGTTCTCCATGGCGAGGCCCCGGGCGAGCAGCGGCTCTCCGAGGTCGTGGAGCTTGGTGCCCGCTCGGACGCTGGCCGAGAGGGTCTCCCGGTCGTGGGAAAGGATCCCTGCCAGGCGATCCAGGGATACGATGATCCCGTCGGTGGAGACGAGGGGGACGAAGGAGTGCCCCGAGCCCACCGCCCGGATGCGGCGGCCCTCGCGCGCCGCCCGCTCGACGATGGTGGCGAGCCCAGCCTCGCCCTCGGGGGTTGCGAGCTCGTGGGCGCGGCAGCGCACCGACCCCGACCAGTTGGTCCACGCGGTCGCCACGGGAGCGACGCTAGCACTCCTCTTCAAGGGCCCGCAGGGCGAGGCCGTTGGCGACGGAGGTGAACTCGTCGCCGAAGCGGAGCCTCTCCTCACCGAAGCGCTCCTCGAAGATGCGTCGCACCGCCGGAACGAAGGAAGAGCCGCCGGTGAGGAAGACGCGATCCACCCGATCCGCAGCGGTCTCCGCGTGCCGGAAGAGATCGTCCACCGCCGCCGCGATGGCAGCGATCTCCTCGGCGATCCAGCCCTCGAACTCCTCCCGCGTGACCTCCGCCTCGATGCGGAGATCCTCATGCTCGAAGAGCAGGGTCGCCCGCCGCCCCGTCGAGAGCTCCCGCTTGGTGGCCTCCACGGACT
>JBDLIK010000771.1:0-2198 GCA_039714895.1 Myxococcota bacterium
ACAGTCCCTTCCCGCCGCCTAACGGATCGGCGCTCAGCTGCGAGCGCCGCTGACCGGCAGGGTAACCCACGGGGCCACGCCGCCAGATGGCACGAGCCGGCCTGCGAGCGAAGCGAGCTCTGGGCGGCGTTGCTCAGAACGCCGCCCTCAGCGCTCGGCAGCTGCAGTGATGGGATGGACTCCTCCCGCAACGTGCTCGGCATCGAAGTGCCAACGTTGCCTTGACTCCGGAACGCTCCGGAGAGGAGGAGTCCACGATGCATTCTACGACGATCGCGGTGGATCTGGCCAAGAGCGTGTTCGAGGTGGCGGTGTCGGAGCACCCCGGGAAGGTGAGCCGGCGCCACCGGCTTTCGCGAGGGCAGTTCTCGCGCTTCCTGGCAAAGGAGGCACCGGCCACGCTGGTGATGGAGGCGTGTGGAACCGCGCATTACTGGGGTCGCGAGGCGGACGCCCGCGGTCACCGGGTGGTGCTGATCCCGCCGCACGCCGTGCGTCCCTACGTGCTGCGCAACAAGACGGACGGGGCAGACGCCAAGGGGCTGCTCGAGGCGCTGCGGAACGAGGACCTTTGCCCCGTACCGGTGAAGTCGGTGGATCAGCATGCGCTGGCCTCACTCCACCGTCTGCGCTCCGCGTGGCTGGTGAGTCGCACGGCGCGGCTCAACACGCTGCGGGGTCTCTTGCGAGAGCTGGGCTTCACGATCCCAGTCGGAGCGCGCCAGGTCGTGCCCCACGTGATGGAGATCGTGTCGGATCCAGGAGTGCCCGAGCCGTTGCGACCGGTGCTCGTCGAGGCGGCGGAGGAAATCCGCGAGCTCGAGGAGCGGATGCGTGAGGTCGAGCGATCGCTCGAGTCGATCTCTCGACGCAGTGACATCGTCTGCTGGCTGCGTACGATCCCGGGCATCGGCCTGCTCACGGCAACGGCCCTGGTGGCCTTCGTGGGCGACGTGCGGCGATTCCCGTCCGGACGCCACTTCGCGAGCTACCTGGGGCTCACGCCGAGCGAGCGTTCCAGCGGGCTGCGGCGGCGCCTGGGGTCGATCAGCAAGCGAGGTGACCCGTACCTGCGGATGCTCCTGATCCACGGAGCCCGCGCCGTGCTCTGTCACGCCAAGAAGCGCCCGGAGCGCAACGATCGGCTGCGGACCTGGGCGCTCGATCGCGAGCGCTCCCGCGGGCACAACAAGGCCGCCGTCGCCCTCGCGAACAAGCTTGCGCGGATCGCCTGGCGCGTGTGGCGCGACGAGCGGGCCTACGAATCTGCGCTGCCGGCGAAGGAGGAATGACTCACCCGACGACTGCTTCGAGCATGAGACGGTGATGGCGTACCGGTCCAGACCGGCGCAGGGGCGAGCCGATAGCAAGTTTGGCCCGTAGAGGCCGGTTGCAGCGATTGGCTCCCTGCGCGCGACTTTCCATCATGGCCCGGAGCGCGAGCGCTCCACCCACGAGGCCGGAGATACGACTGCAGTCGGACCTCCTGCGCCGAACCGTCTCCAGAATCAGCTTGCGGGAGGAGTCCAGATACGCTTGCTAGGGGTGCGACAGCGGCTCGAGCCGGAAGATCCAGGTCGTCTCGGGATCCTGGGAGACGGGCTCGATGCTCTCGGTGCCCAGGTACTTGTGGGCGACGAGCCCGCCGACGCGCGCAGCCACGACCTCGTCCTCGACCCGCTGGAGCTCGAACTCGTAGCGCTTGCCGTCGATGCGCGCGACCGCGCGCGGATCGCGCAGGGCGTCGTGCGGCCACTGCTTCCACAGGGGGACGTTCAAGAAGCCGCACGGCACGTAGAGCTCGTTCCCGTGGACGACCACCCAGACGGTGCGGGATCGTGGCGGGTCGGCCAGCTGGAGCTCGATCTCCTCGATGTCCTTCACGAAGTGCCAGCTCTTGCCGCGCGCCGACTCGATCTCTCCCTGGAGGAGCGGTCCCCCCGGCACGATTCCGATCGGGCCGTCGTGCATGCCGGCCAGGTACAGGAAGAGGGCGACCGCCACGAAACCGAACGAGACGACCTGGATCGTTCGGCGGACGGCGAGATGCATGCGGATCCTCCGGCGGGCGAGGCGGACTCGGGGTTCGCCTGGCGCCCCCAATCTACGGCAATCTGCCCGTTCTGCCCCCCCCGGCCGGACGCGCTGGGCTTCGGACTCCGCGTCACCCTGGCGGGTGACGCTGCGCGCCGGGCCGG
>JBDLIK010000772.1:0-2189 GCA_039714895.1 Myxococcota bacterium
AGCAGGACAATCTGGCGGAGCGCGAGCCCGAGCGGGTGGCGGCCATGCGGCGGGCGCTGGCGGCGCACAACGCCGAGCAGTCCGAGCCCGCCTGGCCCTCGCGCATCGAGGCGCCCGTGAACGTCGACAAGACGATCCTCGAGCCCGACGCGCCGGACGACGAGTACATCTACTGGCCGAACTGAGGGGGGCGAGCCGGGGCACCCTGGACGGCACGTCCCGAGCCACTACCCTCCCGGCTGCGCGGGGGGGCGGATCACGTGCTCGTCATCGCCCACGTGGATTCGGAGATCGGGTTCTCCGGTGGCGAGGCCCAGGTCTTCCTTCTGATGGAGGGCCTGCGCCGCGCTGGGCACCAGAACGTGCTCTTCTGTCCGCCCGGCTCTCTGTGCGAGGCGGAAGCGCGCGCTCGGGGCTTCGAGACGCGGTGCGTGACGATGGCGAACGACCTCGACCTCCGCGCAGCTCTCCAGCTGCGCCGCGGGTTCGCCGCACAGCGCCCCCAGCTCGTCCACCTCCATACCGGACGGGCCAACTGGCTCGGAGGGCTGGCCGCTCGAGCCGTCGGCGCACCCGCCATCACCACCCGCCGAATGGACCGGCAGGTCAAGCGTGGCTGGCGGACCCGCCTCATCTACCACCACTTGGTGCGACGTGCTGCTGCCATCTCGCCGGCGGTTGCTCGCCTTCTTGCAGAAGGCGGGGTTCCGCGCGAGATCATCGTCACCATCCCGAGCTCCGTCGATCCGGAAGAGCTGCGAGCCAAGCGCGGCCAGGCAGAGATCCGCGCGGAGCTCGGCGTCGCCTCGGACGAGCTGCTGCTGCTCTGCCTGGCAGCGCTGGTCCCACGCAAGGGACTCGACGTCCTGATCGATGCCCTCGCCCGCCTGCAAGGCGCGCGAGGGGTCTCGGTCCGGGTCGCCGGCGACGGTCCGGAACGGGGGGCCCTCGAGGCGCTCGTTCGCTCCCGGGGTCTCGAGGCACGGGTCCACTTCCTGGGCGCACGCCGCGACAAAGCGGAGCTGCTCGCCGCCTGCGACGTCCTGGTGCTGCCCTCGCGCCGCGAGGGGCTGGGCGTCGCCTCTCTCGAGGCGATGGCTGCCGGGCGCGCCGTCCTGGCGACGCGGGTGGGAGGGCTCGCAGAGGCCGTGGTGAACGAGCGAACCGGTCTGCTGGTCGAGCCTGAGGACCCGGAGGCACTGGCCGGCGCCATCGCGCGTCTGCGCGACGAGCCGGGTCTGGTCCATCGCCTGGGTCGGGCTGGGCCGGGCCGGGTCGCCGAGGGGTTCCTGGCCGACCAGATGGTTGCGGCCTACGAAAGGCTCTACGACGAGGTGCTCTCGGAGAGCGTCTCGTCTGGCTGACCTTCCAGCCACTCCCGGATCCGGCTGGGCCCCACCCCGGGAAGACGCGCCAGCAGGGCCGCTGCGAGCTCGTCTCGATCGCTCTGCTGGCGCTCCGGGGACACCTCGCGGCACACGCGGAGCTCGTGCGGCTCGAGGACCAGGAACGCGAGAGACGCCTCGCCTCCGCCCTCTGGCGGATCCGGTCGCAGCAGGAGACGGTCGAGGGCGAGTCCGCGGTGGACGAGTCCGGCGCCGTGGAGCCGCGCGAGGAAGCGCCCGGCCGCGCTGACGATCGCGCCGATCTCGCGCTCGCCGCCGACAGCGAGCGCCGCTCCCAGGCACCGCGCGCGGTCGTCCCAACGCACCACGAGGTGGGAGCGCACGACCCGACCCAGACGTCGCTCCTCCAACAGCGCGAGGGGTGCGGGCGTTTCGATGCCCCGCAGCAGCGCCGCGTGGGCGCGTCGCCACGCCGCACGGCCCCGACGTCGAGGCTCGAGACGGCACAGCCGGCCACCGAGCGACTCGGAGAGCTCACGGACCGCGACCGGTCCCTGGGCGGGTGCCCCGGGCTCCGGACGACCCTGGCCCCTGGCGAAGGCGTCGGGGGGCGGGCCCGCCGGCGGCCCACCCACGACACCAGGGATCCGTGTCACCCGCGGCCGAGCGGCGCGGGAGACGCGCGCCTCACGACTGTCGGGAAGCACGGCGAGGAGCGCCGACGCTTCGATGTCGGCCCGGCGATAGACGCGAAGGCGTCCATGCCGCTCGATCCGAAAGCCCGTCGAGACCTGGACGCAGCGCCGACCCCGGCTGCGGAGCCGGCTTCGCGCACGGCGGGCC
>JBDLIK010000773.1:0-2183 GCA_039714895.1 Myxococcota bacterium
CCGTGAGTCGGGCGTAGGGCAGGGGCTCCCCGCGCACTGCGCGACGCAGGACGAAGTGGAAGAGCTCGGCCTCGCGGGCGCGGCGGTCGAAGCGGTAGGGTAGAGTCGAGACGTGGCGCGGTGGTGTAGGAATGACCCATCGGTTGCCGACCCTTTCGGTTGCCGGTGCCTCACTCGTCCTTCCATGCTCCGTTTCCACGTCCCGCTCGTCAAACCGGACATGCGGTTTTCCCGCATCCGGCTTTCGGACAAGGACTCACGCGTTCGCCCACGGAAAGCTGCGCGTTCGCAGCGCGAGCTGGACCAAGCCCAGCTCGTGGTAGAGGTAGTCGTCGGGGAATCGTGAAGTCCCCCGGCCCGCCACCTTATGCTTCGCGCACAGCCACTGTCGGAGCCTCTCGCGCGTGTGCATATCCACGCAGCGATAGGCCTTGCTCACCGGGCCAAGGCGGAAGTAGTTCGACCATCCGACCAGGAGTCGGTTGAGCCGTACTACGCGCTCGTTGGCATCAAGGAGCAGCCACCGTCGGCCCGTCATGTCGCTGATCTCGCGACAGACCCGCTGCACCGCCTTTCGAGACGGGCGCGTGCCTACGTAGGCCCGACCCGTCCGAGGTGAGTAGCAGCGGCCAATGGTGTAGCCCAGGAAGTCGACCGATTCGTCCGGCACCGTCCGGAGCTGGGTCTTGGTCTCATTCACCGTCAGCTCCAGCTTCTCCATCATCTCCCGCATGGCCACCATCGCGGCCTCTCCACTTCCGCGGCAGCAGATCACGAGATCGTCTGCATAAGAGACCACCCGCGCCCGCAGGCGCGACTCATGCCCCAGCCTTTTCCATCCCAGTACGAATCGACGCATGTAGAGATTCGCCAACAGCGGCGAGATCGGAGCCCCTTGCGGGCAGCCCCGACCCCGGTCCTTGTTGCGAGTCGTTCGATGCTTGCGACCCCGATCGTCGACCTCCTCCACCGGTGTTTCGAGCCACATCTTGATCAAGTGCAGAAGGTGCCGATCGCTCACGCGACGGGCCACCGATTTCATCAGCTCGGCGTGCGGGATCTCATCGAAGTACCCCTTTAGGTCCGCGTCCACGACCTCCATATACCCCGTGTTCAGCAGCTGATGCACCGCTTGCACGGCGTCCAGCGCACTGCGGCCCCGCCGGTAGGCATACTGCTCGGACGGCAGGTCGGCCTCGAAAATTGGTTCGAGGACGAGTACCACCGCCGTCTGCACCACCCGGTCCCGGACCGTCGGGATCCCCAGCGGTCGCCGGGTTCCGTCGGGCTTCGGGATCCAGACTCGCCGCACGGCTTGGGGTCGGTAGGTCTTGCTCCTGAGCTCTTCCGTCAATTCTCCCAGCCACCGATCCACCCCAGACGCCTTGATATCCTCGAAACGCTCTCCGTCCACCCCCGGCGCCCCACCGTTACGGCGGCACAGCCGGTAGGCGAACTCGAGTACGTCTTCTCGGTACACCTTGTCGTACAGGGCATAGAATCGATCGTCGGGAGATCCCTTCGCTTTGGCGTGCAACGCCACCTGCAGCTTCTCAACCTTCTTCGGAGTTCGTAGGCTCATCGCCAATCTCCTGGCTCTCGCCGCTTCCTGCGCTGACCTTGAACCAGGGCCCCTTCCCTCCACCGGCATTACCCGGCTTCCCCGGTACTACGGGCCCCTCCGCCACCCCGACAGGCCCGGCCTGCCCCTCGCGGGAGTCCGGTTGGTGGTCACGCGCCCCCACCCATCGGGGCTTCCCGTGTTGCGTCCAATCCCCTTTGCATGCATGCCAGCGCCACTACCCCGGTGGGATCCCTGGCGGATGTCGCTCATCGAGACCAGAGACGGCGGCCTTCCCCGGAATTCAGGCGGGTCGGCTCCCACATTCCCCTTTTCGAGGCCTGCTCAGCGTTCACTCACATTCCGGCCTGCATGCTCGCCGAGCCGCCCAAGGCGGCCCTCTACACCAGAGGCTTCGGTCGTCTTGTCACCTCCACGACCGCTCCGATTGCTACCGGCTGGAGCGACCAGTTGCCGGGTGGGACTCTCACCCACTGAGGATTGGCGCCTTGGCACGGCGCACTGAACTCCTGGAGGTAGCGCGGCAGGTGCTTGGGGCTGACGCCGTGGAAGGTGCCGCGCAGCCAGGTCTTGAGGTTCGAGAACACCTTGTGGATCCAGG
>JBDLIK010000774.1:0-2180 GCA_039714895.1 Myxococcota bacterium
TTCCAGTCCCGGCGGTCGACCCCCTGCTCCTCGAGCTTGCAGATGAAGACGATGGTGTCCGCGTAGGGACCGTTGGTGATGAAGGTCTTGTTGCCGGAGAGGAGCCAGGTCCCATCGGGCTGGGCGCGCGCCACGGACTTCATGGATCCGAAGGCATCGGAGCCCGAGCCGGGCTCGGTGATCGCCCAGGCGCCGATCTTCTCGAGGGTCAGCAGCTCGAGGCCCCAGCGCTCCATCTGCTCCGAGCTGCCCTTGGAGACGATCGCCGCGGCGGTGAGGCCGGTGGAGACGCCGAGCGCCGTCACCATGCCCGGGCAATAGCGGCACAGCTCGATGATGGGGATGAGGGTCATGCCGGCCCCGTCCCCGCGGCCCTCGCGCTTCTCGGACGCGGGCTGCTCGCCGCGCTCCTCGGCGCGCTTCCGCTCGAGCTGGTGGCGGAAGCGCGAGCGCGCCATCTCGTCCATCCCGAAGGCCCGGTACATCTTGCGCAGCACGTCGTAGGGCGGTGTGTCCCCGTGCTCGAGCGCCTCGAGATTCGGCGCGATCTCCGCCTCGATGAACTTCCTCAGGGCCTCGCGGATCATCTCGTGCTGCTCGCTCCACTCGATCACGGTCAGGCCTCCAGTTCCTCCGCTCGCGAAGGGACCCAGCGGGGAAGCGGATGAAGAAGTCTTCTCTCCAGAGCTGAAAGTGTACCTCGGCTCACCCGAGGGCGATGCCCCCCGACGGGTGCCATCCCCGCCCCTCCCCCCACAGCCCTGTGATAGGGTGGTCCGATGGTGTGGTGGGTCGCCTCCACGGTGAGCGCGTCGTTGCTCGCGGGGCTCGCGTTGCTGCTGTGGTTGCGTCGGCCACCGGCCCCGCTGTGGCCGGTCGTCTTTGCCTGCCAGATCTCCGCGCTCTGCTGGGTGGTCGGCGACCTGTGGGCGACCCACGCCACGACCCTACCCGAGAAGCAGCTGGCCCTCACCGTGCTCTTCACGGGCGCCGTCTCGGTCGCGACCCTCTGGTGGACGACCGCGCGTCGCTACGTGGCCGCCCACGGTCTCGGTCGCCCCTGGATGGAGCGCCGCTCCGTACGCTTCGGGCCGGCTGTGTTCGTCGGGGCCGCATGGCTCTTCGCGGTGACGAACCCGTGGCATGGACAGATGATGACGCCCGTGGTCGGCGGGCCGAACGAGCATCACTGGGGATCTGTGCTGCTCGCCAACCTCAACTACGCGATCGTCGTGGCCACCTTCGTGCTGTGCGTCTGGGCCATGCGACGCCACACCTCTCCCGACGTGTCCCGCCGCATGGCGATCCTGGCGGTCGCCACCCTGGCTCCATTGGTGACGAGCCTCCTCCACGTGTACCTGCGCCTCGGCGCGCGCACCGACGAGGTGGCGATCGGCCTTGGAATCGGGAGCGCTGCCATCCTCTATGGCATCTACCGGCAGCGCCTGTTCAACCCGCTTCCCATCGCCCTCCCCGAGGTCCTCGACCGCGATCCGGTGGGGGTGCTGCTGCTCGGCAGCCGGGGGCGGCTGCTCTACTGGAACCCCGCCGCGGCCCGCATGCTGAAAGGCATGGGCCTCGAGCCGGACATGGAGCTGGTGCCGGCTCTCGCCGAGCGGCTCGTCAGCATGGACGACACGCCCCCGCCGCTCTGGCGGGCCCTCTCCCGCATCGGCGCCGAGCAGGAGCCCCGCGTCTACCGCTATCAAGGGGAGGGCGAGGTTCGCTGGCTGCGGCTGTCCGTCGCCCCGCTCTCCACCCGCCGCAAGCGGGTCGCGGCGCTGTGCCTGCGCCTGGAGGACGTGACGGAGCTGCAGCGCGTCGAGCGCCAGCGACGCCAGCTCGCCCGGCGCATCCGTCAGCTCGAGAAGCTGGAGAGCCTGGGGGTCATGGCGGGCGGCGTCGCCCACGACTTCAACAACCTGCTCACGGCCATCGGCGGCTTCGCGAACCTCACGCTGGAGCAGCTTCCCGACGACGAGGGCCTGCGCGAGAACCTGCAGATGATCCTGCAGGCCACCGACCTCGCCGCCGACCTCACCCGCGAGCTGCTGTCGTCCGCCGGACGCAGCCACATGACCAAGGGGCCGGTCGTACTCTCGGATCTGGTGGCAGAGACCATCGCGCTGCTGCGCGGATCTCTCCCGAAGGCCGTCGGGGTGCAGGTCGACCTTCCGAGC
>JBDLIK010000775.1:0-2174 GCA_039714895.1 Myxococcota bacterium
AAGTTCGTCATCGCCAGCGCCTACTGTGATCCCACCCACTACTGCGAGCTCGCGCGGGCGGCGGATGAGTACGGCTACCACGCCATCTCCGTCTCGGATCACGTGGTGCATCCCGAGAAGATCTCCTCGCGCTACCCCTACACCGAGGACGGCACGCCGCGATTCGCAGCGGATACGCCCTGGCCGGACCCGTGGGTGGCCATCGGCGCCATGGCAGCCGTCACCCGCCGCCTGCGTTTCCTCACCAACATCTTCGTGCTGCCCATGCGGAACCCCTTCCTGGTGGCGAAGGCGGTGGGCACCGCGGCGGTGCTCTCGGGAGACCGGGTGGCCCTGGGCATCGGCGTCGGCTGGATGAAGGACGAGTTCGATCTGCTGGGACAGCCCTTTGCGGGCCGCGGACGACGGGCCGAGGAGATGATCGAGGTGATGCGCAAGCTCTGGACCGGAGAGCTGGTGGAGCATCGCGGAGACTGCTTCGAGTTCGACCGTCTGCGAATGGTGCCGGCGCCGAGGCAGCCGATCCCCATCTACGTCGGCGGCATCTCCGAGATCGCCCTGCGTCGAGCGGCTCGGTTGGCGGACGGCTGGATCTCCGAGCTGCACCGCACCGACGAGCTCGCCGGGCTGATCGCCCGCCTGCGGCGGCATCGCGCCGAGGCCGGCCGGGGCGAGGAGCCCCTGGCCGTCTTCGGCTCGGCGATGGACGCCGGAAGTCCGGACGGCTACCGGCGCCTCGCCGAGATCGGCGTCACCCACGTGCTTACCCAGCCCTGGGTGTTCTACGGCGGCGACCGCTCCCTCGAGGCCCAGCGCGACGGCCTGCGCCGCTTCGGCGACGACGTCATCGCGCGGATGGCCTGACGAGCCTCCGCGGGCGTTCCGCCGACGCTAGGGCATCGAAAATTGGCGGGCTCCGTCGGATTCCGGGTTACGATGTGCTCGTTCCCGCTGGGGGCTCGGAGTTCGCGGATGCTGAACGCTCGCTGCGCTGCCGCTGTGTTGATGCTTCTCCTTGCCGCCCCGGCCGGGGCGCAGGTCAAGGTCCTGTACGACACCTTCCCGGTGGGCAACCCGGGCAACTCCGGTCGGATCATCGGCTTCTTTCCTCGCATCTCCCCGCCGCCGGACCGGAGCGACCAGTTCGCCGACCCATTCGTGGTCCCCGTTGGCGAGGGGGACTACCTGCTAGAGCATCTGACGCTGCGCCTCGCAGCCGACTCCGTCCAGCTCGGGGAGGATCTCTTCCTCGGACCCCTGCTTGTACGCCTCTTGGACGACGGGGCCGACGAGCCCGGAGAGGTTCTGGCGAGCTGGCAGGTCGCAGCCGCACCCTTGTTCAACTTCGTGACACTCCGCCCTCGGTTCGCGAACGTGGATGTGGTGAGGCCGGAGGACGAAATCCTTCTCGAGGAGGGGCGAACCTACTGGGTCTCGGTCTCCATGGTGGCACTCCTGAGGAAGGGGCTGTGGGGAAAGGCGCTGGAGGAAGAGTTCGACCACGACACATGGCGCCACGCCCGGACCAACGATCCACAGCCCGAGTGGTTGCTGCCCCCGTGCAATTTCCCCGAGCTACCCCCTGAGCCGTGCCCGGACCCCCTCGGCCTGATGCGCGTCGAGGCGATCCCGGTCCCCGAGCCCTCGGCGACCGTCCTCGCCCTCGCCAGCCTGGGCGCTGTGATCGGCCTCGCACGACGCCGCCGCTTCGTCCGGGCGCGGCGCGACTGAGCCGCACTGATCGGATCACCCCGTGGGGTCGGGCCCGTTCCCCCCGGGCACAAGGGCTGATAGGGTTCGCCCCATGGAGCTCCGGGCGGGAACCAGCGGCTTCTCCTACAAGGAGTGGAAGGGCCCCTTCTACCCGGAGGACCTGCCCGCCGCAAAGATGCTGCGCTTCTACGGAAGTCGGCTGCCGGCGGTGGAGATCAACAACACCTTCTACCGCATGCCCCGGCCGGCCGTGCTGGAGGGATGGAGGGAGCAGGTTCCCGCCGACTTCCGCTTCGCCCTCAAGGCTTCCCAGCGCATCACGCACCGGAAGCGGCTCGCGGACGTGGCGGACGAGCTCGAGTACCTCTACCGGGTGAGCGCCGCCCTCGGCGAGCAGCGCGGCCCCATGCTCTTCCAGCTGCCTCCCTTCCTGCGCAAGGACCTTCCGCGCCTGCTCGAGT
>JBDLIK010000776.1:0-2172 GCA_039714895.1 Myxococcota bacterium
GGGTCGCCGAGCAGCGGCTCCAGGGGCCCGAGGCCGAAGACCTCGTCCTGGATCTCGCGGACCAGGCGGTCCCGCTCGTCGAGGGAGAGCAGCACCCGCTGGTCGTCCAGCACACGCTTCGTGGCCACCGCCACGTCCTCGCGGACGCGATCCTCGCTCACCTTGCCCAGGCGCGAGAGGTCCAGGAGTTCGAAGAGGCGGTTGTGGACCTGGCTCTTCAGGTCCTGGTAGGCAGCCTCGGGGCCCGGGTCGCGAGGCTCCGGAGCCCGCGGCTTGGGTGCCGGGGCCACCTTCGCCAGCTCCGCCCCTGCGGGCGTGGGGGTCTCCCCTTCACGGCGCAGTCGATCAAGCAGTGCCATCGTTCCCCTTCCTCGTGATCCTTGCGAGCAATCCCCGCACGCGATCCATTGCCCCCGGTTCGCCCTCGCTCTGAGGCCGCGGGAGACCGCACCAGTCGTGCAGCTTGAGCGTCAGCTCCAGATAGGCCTTGTGCAGGGCCGAGCGCGGAGCGATCAGTCCGACCGGCTTGCCCTCGTTCACGGCGGCGAAGGTGGTCGGGTAGTCGTTGGGCAGCCGCAGGTCCGGGGCCCGGCCGAGAAACTGTACGAAGTCCCGAGCGGTCACGGCGTCGGTGGTCGCAAAGCGGTTGGCGACGATCCGGATCTTCGAGTCGCTGTGCCCGAGCCGCTTCAGCAGATCCAGGTGGGCGCGGGCGTGATTGAGGGTGGGAACGTCGTGCAGGGTCACCAGCACGATCTGGTCGGCCAGGTCCAGGGCCCTCACGCTCGCATCGCTCCAGCTGCGTGAGACGTCGAGCACGATCCAGTCGAACTCATGACGCAGCAGCGAGAGCGCGCTCTCGACGTGGTCGCCCCCGACGAGCTCGGCCTCCTCCATCTGGGTGGGGGCCGCGAGGATCTGCACGCCGCTCCGGTGCCCCTGCAGGATGGTGGCGAGCGACAGGTCGTCGAGCTCGGTCTCCCGGGCGAGGTTCGCGATGGTGTAGCGGGGTTGCACATCGAAGTGCAGCGCCACGTCGCCGAGAGGCAGGTTGAGATCCACCAACGCGGTCCGCGCGCCGGACTTCTGGAGACCCGCCGCCAGCTGGCAGGCCACCACGGTGGCGCCCACGCCTCCCTTGGCACCCATCACGGCCACCACCGGCGCTCGCCGGAGGGTGGCCTCGCTGGGCTCGGGCCGGTAGTCGAGCACCAGTCGCTCGACCGCGTCTCGCAGCTCCTCCTGGGAGGGCGCCCGGGGAAAGAACTCCTTGGCGCCGAGCCGCATGGCCCGCAGGATCAGCTCGCTCTCGCTGGTGCGTCCCACCACCAGCAGCACGGGCCGCGGCGCGGGGATCCGGCCGAGTACGTCGAGCAGGTACTCGGGGTCGCTGCCGAGGTCCGCCAGCACCCCGTCCGGGCGGCCGGAAGCCAGGGCCTCGAGCAGCTCGTCGGGATCCGAGATGATCGACGAGACCTCGACGTGTCCCGTGGAGGCGAGCTGCTCGGCGACGGTCGCCCCGAACCCCGCGTCCTCCGACGCCACCGCGAATCTCAGATGCGCCACCGATGCCCTCCTTGCGCCTCAGCGCACCAGCACGGGGAAATCGGCCCGGACGTCGAAGTCGCTGCCGCCCGTACCGGTCCCCTTCAGATCGCAGTCCTTGAACTTCACGTCGTCCTTGCAGAGAAAGCGGCCCTTGATGCGCTTGTCGGGCGTCACGATGACTTCCTGGATCTCGAAGCAGACCACGCCCATCAGCTTCGCCGGGTCTCCCTTGGCGCATTCGTCGCCGTCCTGCTGGCACTCGATCACGGGAAGGCCGACCACCCAGGAGTCGCTCTTGCCGTCCAGATCGTTGTCGCTGCCGGAGGGATCGTTGTCCCAGTCCCCGTCGCCGTAGAAGCGGTCGGCGATGTCGTCGATGACCGGGGTCTTGACGCCGTTGTCGACGTAGAAGGACTGACCGGAGCTGACCTCGACCGGGTTGCCGTCGTGGATGATGCCGGTCAGGTCCGACGTGTTGATCGAGGCGCTGTCCCCGTCGAACTGCGTCCAGCAGGCGATCTGGTTCCCCGTCGAGTAGAAGTCCAGACAGGTCGCCGGGGTGACGCCGTCCTCGAGGTAGCAGGGGTTGGCGTTCCCGTTGTAGTCCTCGGCGTAGTCGCCGAA
>JBDLIK010000777.1:0-2170 GCA_039714895.1 Myxococcota bacterium
TTGTCGCGCTGGGCTCGCTCGAGGGCCGTCCAGCCGGCCTCCTCGTCGGGCGCCCGCAGCCTGCCGCCCAGCTGGGCGCGCAGGTGGGCGGAGACCGTCTCGTTGTAGGCGCCGGGTGCGGCAGCGGGAAGCGACGCGAACGCTCCAAGCCCCGGCGCGGCAGGTGGGCTTCCGTCGTTCAGCGCCTCGAGACAGCGCAGCACGAACCAGATCCGATATTCCAGCGGATAGGCGGACCAGGTGCCGCCGAGCACGATCAGCTCCACTTTGTCGAGCGGGTGTCCCATGGCCGCGAAGGCCTCGAGGCGTGCGCGGGTCTGGCGGAACGGATCGAAGCGATGGGTGGCCGCGCGCTGAGCGCCCGGCTCGCTGGACAGATAGCTCTTGGGCATGCGCGCATCGCTGGGACAGAACACGCAGCGACCGGGGCAGGGGTGAGGACGGGTCAGCACGGTGACCGGCAGGATGCCGCTGCGCGTGCGCACCGGCGCGGTGCGCAGGCGCCGGGCCAGGGCGTCCGCATCGACCTCGAGCATCCCGCGAGCCGCCAGGTGCCGTGCGCCGCGCACGATCTCGCTCTTGGCAAAGAACCCCCGTCCGCGCCGCGGATGACGACGCAGGATGCGGTCGAGGGCCTGGGGATCGAGCTCGGGAGTGCGCTCGATCTCGGTGATGATCGCCGCGAGCTCGCGCTCGAAGGGAGCGGGGTCGAAGTGAAAGCGCGTATCCTTCCCGATAGGCTTCCGGAGATCGATAGGCTTCCTGAGATGAACCGCCCCACCCTCCTGGCGCTGAACCAGATCAACCGTGCATTCTATCGCACGGTCGCGGCCGACTTCAGTGCGACCCGGCGCTCGGCGTGGCCGGGCTTCGCGCGGGCCGCTCGGCACATCGAGGAGGCTCTGCCGGGAGATACGGCCCCCCAGGTCCTCGACGTGGGCTGCGGCAACGGCCGCTTCGCCGACGCCCTGCTGGGCGCGCTCGACGAACCCTTCGCGTACCTGGGCGTCGACGCCAGCGAGGCACTGCTCGCCGAGCCGCGCGCCCGCCATGCGGGCCGGCCGGGCTTTCGCTTCGTCACGCACGACTTCGTGCTGCGCGGGCTCGGGGAGGTGCTGGATCGCGAGCGCTTTCGAGTCGTGCTGCTCCTCGGGATGCTCCACCACGTGCCCGGAGCGGCGACGCGCGCGCGCCTGCTCGGGGAGTGCGTCGCCCATCTCGCCCCGGGCGGGCTGCTGGTGCTCACCCTGTGGCGCTTCGAGCGCCTCGAGCGTCTACGCCGGCGCATCGTGCCGTGGGAGGAGATCGTTCGCCGCGGCGGACCGACGCTCGATCCCGCGCAGCTCGAGCCGGGCGATCACCTGCTGCGTTTTGGTCCGAAGGAAGGACCCCTGCGCTACTGCCACGCCTTCGCCGAAGAGGAGTCCCGGGAGCTGCTGAGCGGCCTGCCGCTCGAGGGCGTGGACGACTGGCTCGCGGACGGCGAGACGGGGGACCTCAACCGCTGGGTGCTGCTGAGGGCAGTGTGACATATTGATGTTGTTACTATATGTTTTGATGCTATGCGACGGACCACCATCCGGCTCGATGACCGCCTGCTCGCTCGGGCCAAGGAGCACGCAGCGCGGACGGGTCGAACCCTCACCGCTGTGATCGAAGACGCCCTGCGGGCCGCGCTGGGCAGGAGCCGCCAGAAGAGCCGTCGGGAACGCGTCGCCCTCCCGACCTTCGGGAGCGGCGGAGTCCTCCCCGGCGTCGATCTCGACGATTCGGCGGCCCTGCTCGACCTGATGGACTCCGCGGATGATCCTGCCTGACGTCAACGTCCTCGTGTACGCGCATCGCGAAGACGTGGTGCGCCACACCGAGTACCGCGACTGGCTCGGGCAGCGGATCAACGGGGATGAAGCCTGCGGCGTCTCGGACCAGGTGTTGAGCGGGTTCCTCCGTGTCGTCACGCATCCCCGGGTCTTCGCGACTCCGACTCCCCTCGGACGGGCGTTGGAGTTCGCCGAGGCGGTCCGCGGGGGCGCACCCTGCGTCTCCATCGCGCCCGGCGATCGCCACTGGGACCTCTTCACGCGCCTGTGCACGGACGTGGACGCGCGTGGAAACCTGATCCCGGATGCGTGGTTCGCCGCGCTCGCCATCGAGTCCGGGAGCGAGTGGA
>JBDLIK010000778.1:0-2167 GCA_039714895.1 Myxococcota bacterium
ACGCCTTCATCGGGCCGGAGAGCGTCTCGTAGGCGGCGTACATGTTCGCGAAGAGCGTATCTCCGCCGAAGCCGGGGACTTCGAGGCCGCGCAGCACGGACGCGGAGGGGGGATTCTCGAGAAAGCTGACGTCGCTGTGCCAGCCCGCCGCCACGAAGGGACGGCTGGCATCGCTCACGAACACCGCCACCTCCGGGTGCCCCTCGTCCTTCCGGGAGGCGAGGTAGGGGTGGGTGTAGAGGGACCCGAAGCGGGCCGCGAAGGTCTTGTGCTGTCCGGGGGTCAGGTCCTGATCGCGGAAGAAGAGGACCAGATGCTCCATCCACGCGGCATGGATCTCGTCGAAGGTGGCGGAGTCCAGGGGCTCGCGAAGGTCGACGCCGCTGACCTCGGCACCGCAAGCCCCGGCGATGGGATGGACCCCGATGCGGCGAATCTCCATGGCTCTCTCCTGTTTCGTGATCCGGCCCGAACGCGCCGAGTGCACCCGCGCCGCTGGCGTCCGAGGCCGTCGCTAGGGGTTTGGAGTGTTGGCGGAGGAAGCGAAGCGGGCGAGGTCGAGCTCCTCCCGGACGGCGCCGCTGGCCGCCTGCAGCATGTCATCCAGCGGGATGCCCGTGGAATCTGCGATGCGGTCCACCACGTTGAAGGAGCCGATCACCGCCGCGGTATCCACGAAGGCCTCGGGCGAGAGGACGGTGCGCAGGGCTTCGCGCTCCCGGACCAGGGCCTCCTCGTCGTCGGCCATCACAGCTTCGGTGAAGGCCAGCAGCCTTTCGCCGTGCTCCACGCCGGCGCTCGACTTCGCGCCACCGTTCACCGCGCGCAGATCGACCTCGGTGCCGGCTGCCTGACTGCTCACCCGGAGCAGGGTCGCGTGCGCGGTGGTTCAGTAGAAGCACTCGTTGAGGGCGGAGACCCGGGCCGCCACCAGCTCCATCTGCGTGCGATCGAGGGCGCGGCCGTAGCCGGGATCCTGAAGCTTTCCGTTCGGCACGTAGTGGGCATGGGAGAGCCGGATCAGTGCGCGCACCTCGTCGGGCACCAGCGAGAGAGCGCGCATGATGTTCGGCACGAAGGGTTCGCCGCCGTAGAGGTCCGCCTCGGGTCCAGTCGCGTCTTCGGGCAGGATCATGGGAACCCAGGCGATGCCGCTTCGCGCGGAGGCTGGACGGGTTCGGGAGGGCTCGCCGGGCAGCGGCTCGGGCAGGGGAAACGGCGGAAGGCCGAGGGCGCGCGCGAAGGCGTCGAGTCCCGCCAGCATGGTGACGATGCCGATCACCTCGACGTAGGCGCCGTCCTCGATTCCCGACGCCACGACGCCCTGGAACCAGCGCCGGGAGAGGCGCGCCGGATCGGTGCGCACCCGGTGGACGACCTCCACCACGTTGGCCGGGAGGTTCCCGAGGCTGTCGTGTTCGCCCGGGACGGAGGCGGGGGAGAGGGCGCCCTTTCGGTCGCGGCAGAGCGAACAGTCCATGGCCTGGCGGCTCTCGGCAGCGATCCCCACCCGCTGGGCGCCCGGCCACCAGGTGCCCGGCGCGCGCAGATGCTCCCAGTGTGCGTTCTGGGCCTCTCGGAGGTCCGCGCGGATCGGCAGGCCTGCCGCCGAGTAGTCCAGGCTGCTCATGGCTCTCCCGGTGAGGAACGCAGCGCCCACCATACCGCAGCCCCTAGATGGCGTCGTGACCCGGCTGGAACAGGGGCTCCATCTCGTAGTGGGCCACGTCCGCGTCGAGCTCGGGGGCGCTGGGAGGCTCGGGGGGCTGGGCGGCGGCCCGCAGGATGCTCTCGAGGGTGGTGGCGTCGCTGGAGGTGTTGAGGAAGACGCCAGGCCGCGACAGCACGTAGTGCACGGCCCGGCGGATCGCCTCGTCGTCGCGCAGCGGTTCGTACCAGCTGAATCGCTGGGCCGACTCGCCCTGCCAGCGGCGACGCGCCACCGACTTGATGGTCTGGATCGCCACGCCGCGCTCGCGGCACAGGGCCAGCAGCGCTTCGAAGTCCCGGAGGTAGTCGGGAAGGCCCATCATCGTGTAGTTGTACGGCAGCAGCACGGAGTCGAAAGGGAAGTGTTCGAGGCTGCGCCGATGCATGTGAGCGACGCGCGTGCCATGGCCGGTCACTCCGAGAAAGCGCACGAGCCCCCGGTCGCGGGCCTCCAGCA
>JBDLIK010000779.1:0-2164 GCA_039714895.1 Myxococcota bacterium
GCGCGACGATGCCCCCGGAGATGGAGTTCCGGGTAGTGTCGTTGCCACCGACGATCAGCAGGATCAGCGTCCCGAGATACTCCATGGGCTCGAGTCCGCGGGTGGCCTCCGCGTTCGCCAGGGCCGTGATGAAGTCCAGGCGTTCCGTCGGCGCTTTGTTCTGGCGCTCCTTCCAGAGCCCGGTGAACACCTCGAGACATTCCATGAGAGCGGCCTGGCGCTCCTCTTCCGTCACTCCCGCAAAGCCCACCTGCTCTGGACTGGCGGTCGCCATGTCCGACCAGAACGTGAGCTTGCGGCGCTGCTCGTAGGGAAAGTCGAACAGGGTCGCCAGCATTCCCGTGGTGAGCTCGATCGACACGCGGTCGACCCAGTCGAAGGTCTCTCCCACAGACAAGCCATCCAGGATCTCTATGACCCGCTCGCGGATCACCGGCTCGAGAAAGGTCAAATTGCGTGGGGCGGCGACAGGCTGGACCACCTTGCGGTGGGCGTCGTGCCTCGGCCCGTCCATCGTGATGAACCCAGCCTCCAGCGGAAAGCTGGGATCGGGGTCCCCCACCACGATGCTGCGCGCCGAGGAGAAGAGTTCGGGGTTCTTCTCCACGTAGACGATGTCCTCGTATCGCGTGACCGACCAATAAGGGCCGAAGTCGCTCTCCGCGCAATAGTGGACGGGATCCTCGTTGCGTAGCCGCTCGAAGTACCCCCAGTGCATGTCCGTCTCGAAGAGCTCGGAATCCGACACATCGATCTTGCCGAGGGGAATGGAGTACGGATCGGTGTCCGCTTGTCCTTTGGAAGGAATGGAAGTCGCGTCAGGTGCCTGGCTCATGGGGCCTCCGAGATCGGCAGACCGTGGTGACATAGCCTATCCCGCATGACCTCCGTCGGCGACTTACAGCTCGGAAGAGCAGCTCGGATCCACGCCAAGGAACCCGTCTCCCTCAAGGCCGCCGCCGCTGACCGCCCGATAGCCTGCTCACCTGCCGGTACGCCTGCTGGATCTCGATCGCCTTGCGATGGGCGAGCTGCTGCAACTCCTCACCCAGGTGAGCCACCTTGTCCGGATGGTATTCCTGCATGCGGGCCTTGTAGGCGGCCTGGATCGCTTCCGCTGAGGCCGAAGTGGGGATGCCCAGGATCTCGTAGGGATCCGTCGGCCCTGCGGACGGCGCAGCCTGCGCGCGGCTCGGACCTTCCTGCGGATCCTGTTTTCGGCTCTCGCGGCTCGCGCGAGCGGAATGGTCGCGAAGATGCTTGCGGTAGAAGTAGGTCAGGAGTGCGACGAGCAACAGGTCGTCGATCAATCCGAGCCCGCGCCCGAAGAAGTCGGGGATCAGGTCGCGGGGGAAGACGAGGTACAGGACGGCGACCAGGATCAGCCATCTCTTGAGCTTTCTCGGGTCCACGCGGGTAGCCTTGCTGCTTCGCTTCAGAATTCGACCGCGGGTGCCTCCTTCGCTGCGCTCGGCACCTCGAAGTAGTCGCGCGCGTCGAAGCCGAAGAGCTTCGCCATCAGGTTCGTGGGGAACCGCTTCGTCGTCGTGTTGTAGGCCCGCACCGCATCGTTGTAGCGCTTGCGCGCCACCGCCAGCCGATTCTCGGTCCCTGCCAGCTCGTCCTGCAGCCGGATGAAGTTCTGGTTCGACTTGAGCTCGGGATAGCGCTCGACCACCACGAGCAGGCGGGAGAGCGCCCCGGAGAGCTGGTTCGAGGCCTCGATGGTTTCACTCGGCGTGCCGGCGCCCGCCACCCGGCTGCGCGCCTCGGTGACCTGGGTGAGCACCTCCTTCTCCTGCGCTGCAAAGCCCTTCACCGTGCTCACCAGGTTGGGAATCAGATCGTTGCGGCGCTGGAGCTGGTTCTCGACCTCGCTCCACCCGGCGTCCACCTGCTCCTGCTCGCTGACCAGGGTGTTGTATCCGCAGCCGCTCATCACGAGCGCGAGACCCACGAGCGAGGCCACGAGGGCCACCCTTCGGAAGCTGCTCTGTCGGCGCATGATCGATCTCCTCTCTCCTGGGGACGGGTATCGTAGTCCGAGCCGCAGCTACCAGCTCCCGCCGGCCCCGCCGCCGCCGAATCCACCACCGCCCCCGAATCCCCCGCCGAAGCCACCCCCACCCCCGCCGAAGCCGCTTCCGCCCGCGAGCCCACCGCC
>JBDLIK010000780.1:0-2162 GCA_039714895.1 Myxococcota bacterium
GCTCGGTGGCGGCGCCCATCCGCCGCTGGTCTTCGAGCAGGGTGTCGCCAGCGGGGAGGTCACGCCCTGGAGCGCGGTGCTGTGGACGCGCGTCAGCCAGGAGACCGCCGTCAAGGTGGAGGTCTTCACCGACCCGGACCTGAAGCCGCCGAAGGTCTTCCAGGCCACCGGAGACTCCGACGGCACCCGCCTGGAGGGCGTCCCCTTCTTCAACGACTTCGAGGTACTCGACGCCGTGCGCGGCGAGGACGCCGACTTCTTCATCTACCTGGGCGACCAGATCTACTCGGACTCCTTCGTGCGCGGTCTGCGCGGTCAGGGTCCGGCCATGACCCTGGACGAGTACCGTGACGTCTGGAAGGAGAACCTCAGCATCCCTGCGCTGCCCGACCTGCTCGCCTCCACCTCGATCCTCGCCATCTGGGACGACCACGAGGTGCAGAATGACTATGACGGCCAGACCGTGGACCCCGCACGCTACGCCAACGGCCGCCAGGCCTACTTCGAGTACCTGCCCAGCGAGGAGAGCGGCCTGCTGCGCGACCCCAGCTGCGCCGGAGAGGAGCGGGCCCTCTAGCACCGCGCTCAGGCTGGACATGCGATAGGCCTGCAAGTTGCCAGCTCCAAGAGGGCAAGCAGCCTGGCGGATGGCGATCGGTGGTGCGTGGGGAAGCGCTCCACTCCTCCTTGAGCACTCGTGAGAGAATCAGCGCGCGCATCGCGAGAAGGAGGCAGGCGTGGACAGTTTCTGGTGGATCTTCTTGGGCGGCGTGCTGATGAGCGTGATCGCTCTCGTAGGCAGCGTCACCCTCCTGCTCAGCGAAGCCACGCTGAATCGCGCCATCATGCCTCTCGTTGCTTTCGCAGCGGGTTCGCTTCTGGGAGGGGCCTTCCTCCACATGCTCCCGGCGGCCATGGGGGAAGCGCCGGCCGACCCTGCGGTCTTCCTGTGGGCTCTCATCGGCTTCGCACTCTTCTTCGCGCTCGAGCAGTTCCTGCATTGGCACCACTGCCACCGGGCCTCGACGGACTGCAAGGAACCGCTCACGTATCTGATCCTGCTCGGGGATGGTCTACACAATTTCCTCGGAGGGCTTGGCGTCGCGGGTGTCTTCCTGATCGATGTCCGCCTCGGACTCGCCGCCTGGCTCGCCGCCGCAGCGCACGAGGTACCGCAGGAGCTCGGCGACTTCGGCGTGCTGATTCACGGTGGCTGGGACAAGCGGAAGGCCCTGCTCCTGAACCTGGTCTCCGGGTTGACCTTTCTGCTCGGGGGAATGGTCGCGTACGCTGTGTCGGCTCGGATCGAGGTGGGATTCCTCGTCCCATTCGCCGCTGGCAACTTCATCTACATCGGAGCCTCGGACCTCGTGCCAGAGGTCAACAAGCACCGCGACATCCGCGCGAACGTCCTCCACTTTGTCTCGTTCATCGCCGGGATCGCGCTTCTCTGGGGAATCCGCGTGGCACTCCAGCCGTAGGATTGCCGATGCTATGTGGGCTGGCACGCCCGGGCCAGCACATCGACGGCTTCGCGAGGCTCGTCGGGAGTACGGACGGGGCGCTGCACGTGCTCGCAGCGCTGGACGCTCAGGCCGAGAGCTCGGAGTGCGCCGTCGACTTCGTCCGGAGTCCAGAGCACGGCGGGATCTCGGGGTCCCCCGAACCCCTCGGAAAGGTTGCGTCGGGCGTGACCGATCATCATCAGCTCGCCCGCTGGCGCCAGTGCCGCAGCCGCGCGCGCAAGCACCCGGCGCAGCTCGCCCCCGGGAAGCTGCAGATACGCGATCAGCACGAGCTGGAACGCCCCCGTCGGCGGCTGGTACGAAGCCAGATCCTCGCGGAGCCACTCGACGTCGACGCCCCGGCGCTCCGCCAGCTTCCGTGCCCGTTCGATCGCCACGTCGGAGAAGTCCACTGCGGTCACGGCCCAGCCCTGCTCCGCAAGCCAGATGGCATTGCGACCCTCCCCGCAGGCCAGGTCCAGCGCCCTCCCCCGTGGCGTTCGACCTTCCAGCTCCGCGACGACGAATCGGTTGGGGTCGGCACCCCAGACCAGGTCGGTTGCCGCGTAGCGGAAGTTCCAGTCGCTGCGATCCAAGGATCGTCCTATCGCTCAGTACTCAGTAGGGTGGTGTCGGAGCGTCACGGACGGCAGAGGG
>JBDLIK010000781.1:0-2147 GCA_039714895.1 Myxococcota bacterium
GCTGCCCTACCGCAGATCGCGAGCGCGCTCGACATGCGAGAGGAGGACACGGCCTTCTATCTCGCCGCCATCCGCATGGGCGGCATCGGAACGGTCCTGATCCTTCCCTTCGCAGATCTTGTGGGGCGGCGGCGCGTGTTCCTGCTCTCGATGGTTGGCATGAGCCTCGGCACCTTCGCCACCGCCCTCAGCCAGACCGCGCTGCAGTTCGCCCTCGCCCAGATGTGCACCCGCGTCTTTCTCCTCACGGCCTCGGCACTGGGGCTCGTCATCCTGGTGGAGGAGCTCCCGGCTCGGCAACGGGGAGCCGGCCTCTCGATGCTCGCCGTCCTGGGGGGCATGGGCTTCGGCCTGGCCTCCGGCCTGTACGCCGCGGTCGACGTCCTCCCGACGGGCTGGCGGGCCCTCTACGCCATCGGCGTGCTCCCGCTGTTCCTGGTTCCGTTCCTGCGGCGCAGCCTGAGCGAAACGGCGCGCTTCGAGCGACACCGGACGCAGCGGGGCTCGGCGGAGATTGCGCTGCGCTCCTGGGTCCGCCCGGTGGGGCAGCTGGCACGCACCCATCCGCGGCGCGTGCTGGCCATCGGCCTGGCGGGTCTGCTGGCCGCCATGGGCGGGATTGCCTTCTTCCAGTACACGAGCTTCTTCGTGCAGACCGTTCATGGCTGGCGGCCCGGTCACGTGACCCTCCTCGTGCTGGGCGGCGGAATGATCGGCGTGAGCGGAAACTTCCTCGGAGGACGGGGCAGCGACCGCTGGGGGCGACGCCGGGTCGGGTTCTTCTGCCTGATGCTCGTTCCTCCCTTCGTGGCGCTCTTCTTCCAGGGACCCGCGTTCCTGCTCGCCGTGGCCTGGGGGTTGTGCGTGCTGTGCAACACCGCGGGCGACCTGGTGATCCGCGCGCTCTCGGCCGAGCTCTTCGACACCTCCCACCGAAGCACCGCCGTGGGCTGGCTGATCTTCGTGCAGACCCTGGGCTGGACCACGGGGCTGCTGCTGGTCGGCGCGGGGACGCGATTCTTCTCGGATCTCGGGGACGCCATCAGCTGGGTGGCGCTGGCGAGCATCGGGGCAGCCCTGTGTCTCGTCCTGGTCCCGGAGACCCGTCAGCGAGAGCTCGAATCCATCAGCCCATCCAGCTGAGCGGATGCCTCCGCCCCTCCGCGCCAACTGTCGAGGATCCGCGCCACGTAGCGGCGCGTCTCACCCGGGATGCGACCCGCCTCCACCCGGGCCGGGCCCGCGTGATAGGCGGCGAGGGCCCGGGGCCAGCTCCCCAGCCGGTCGCGCAGCCGACGGAGGTAGCGGCTTCCGCCCAGCACGTTCTCCCGGGGGTCGAAGGCACAGGCGACACCCAGCTCCCGGGCCGTGGCGGGCATCAGCTGCATGAGCCCCATCGCGCCCCGATGCGAGACGGCATCCGGGTCGTGGTTGCTCTCGTGACGGATCACGCTGCGGATGAGGCGCGGATCGAGGGCGTAGCGCAGCGCGGCGTGGCGGATCGCCGTCTCCACGCGGTCCCGGATGGCGAAGCGGCTCGAGCGCCACCACGCCCAGGCCCCGCAGCCCTCGGCCGCCGGTCGCGGGGGCACCGCGCGCGAAGAGGCCGGATCCGCGACGGCCCGCAGCGCAGCCAGTCGCCGCGCCAGGGCTTCGTCGGCCAGGGCGGCCCCCGGCAGAAGCAGGATGAAAGCCGCGAGGGCCACGCGGGATCCCTTCCAGCGACGACTCACGTCTGCGGTCCTCCGCGGTCCCCGCCCACCCGGGCGATCTCCCCCAGATCGAAGAGGAGGTCGAGGGGTAGCTGGGATCCATCTCGCCGAACCGCCGCTTCGATCCGCAGCCGCAAGCCTCCCCCGTCGGGAGGCAGATAGCGCCCGCGGAGCTCTCGGTAGGCCTCCGCCTTCTCGCCGCGCCGTTCGAGCGCCCGGGCGATCCCACCGAAGAGGCCGGCGTCCAGCGCCCGGGGGACCAGCATCATCACTTCGACCCCAGCGCCGACCCGCTCCCGCGCCCGACCGGCGATGTCCTCCTGCATCACGATATCGAGCACTTCGCTTGCGACCGCGCTCGAGAGCCCATCGCCCGCAAAGGTGCTTGCATAGAGCTCGTCGAAGCGCTCGACGTACCGCCGACGGCGGACCATC
>JBDLIK010000782.1:0-2142 GCA_039714895.1 Myxococcota bacterium
TCACACCGGTCCACCCCGGTTGCAGGTCGAGGCTGACCTCGTGGATCAGCGGGACGGCATCGGAATAGGAAAACGAGACGCGTGAAGCGACGATGGAAGGCACGGGAGACTCCGGGCGGGGGCAAGGAACCCCCGGGGTGGACGGGACGGGTGCGCCCGGACCTGCTGGAGCAGGCACGGAGCACGAGCCAGCTGGATGGCGCTAGCTGATCCGCCTCATCCCGATCGATGCCTCCCGATTCGCAGGAAGGGTAGCAGACCGCCGGCCTTCGCTGCGACCCGAAGTCGCCGCACGCCGCGGCTGAGAAAACCGCCTCAAGCCGCCGGCTCACACACGAAGATCGGAATGTCCCGAGTCGTCCTGGTTCGGTACTCCGCATACGGCGCGTAGTGTTGGTCGCAGACGGGCCAGAGCTCGGGCTTCTCCGCGGGCGTCGCGAGACGGGCCCGCAGATTCGTGCGCCGGCCCCGGTGGTTCACCTCGATCTCCGGGTGCTTGACGAGGTTGCCGTACCAGACGGGGTTCTTCGGAGCGCCGCCCTGAGAGGCCACCAGGAGCACCCCCCCTCCATGAGGCACGTACATCAGGGGGATCGTCAGCCTGCGGCCGCTCTTCGCGCCCGTCATGGTGACGAAGCAGACCTCGTCGCCGGCCAGCTTGTTGAACAGGCGGCCGCCGGTCAGGCGGTGCAGGAAGACGTGGAGGCGCGTCATGGTCTTCAAGACCCAGCGCGGCGGGGGCTTGCCGGAGGCGGAAGGGGCATTGGTGGCCATGGAGATCCTCTCAGAGCACGGAGTGTGTGGGGAAGGCCTGCGAGCCTAGGATCCTCTTCAGCTCCGATGGATCCAGGTTGCCCCCGGAGAGTACCAGCACCACGCGCAGGCCCCGCAGCGTGTGGCGCAGGCGGAGCGCAGCCGCCAGGGCCGCCGCCCCCGCGTGCTCGGCGACGTTGCGCGTGTGCCGCAGCAGCAGCCGGATGGCCTCCTCGAGCTCCGCGTCGCTCACCAGCACGAAGTCGTCGAGACCAAGCTCCGGGTGGCGCATGATGCGCTGGGTGTTCTCGAAGGGAACCCGCGTGGCGAGACCCTCGGCCACCGTATCGGATCGGGCGTCCACGAGCGGGGTCCCCCGCCAGGCGTGGACCATGGCGGGGGCGGCTTCGGACTGCACGCCGATCACCCGCACCCCCGGGCGCAGGGTCTTCGCCACCAGGCAGACGCCGCAGGCGCCGCTGCCGGCTCCCACCGGCACCAGGATCACATCCACCTCGGGCAGGTCCTCGAGGATCTCCAGCGCAAAGGTGCCGACCCCCGCGATGAGCTCCGGGTCGGTGGGGCCGATGAAGCGACCGCCCTTTTCCTCCGCTTGCCCGCGGACCCACTCCCGTGCCTCATCGTAGTCCGCGCCCTGGAACAGGACCTCTGCGCCGAGCGAGCGCATGGCCTCCACCTTGGTGGGGTTGGCCCCCTCGGGCACGGCGATGGTCACCGCCGCGCCGCTCGTCTGCCCCGCGAAGGCAATGGACTGCCCGTGATTTCCGGTGGAGGCGGTGTAGAGGCCGGCCCGCCGCTCCGCCTCACCCAGGCCAGCGGCCAGGGTCACGCCCCCCCGTACCTTGAAGGCCCCCACCGCATGATGGTTCTCGTGCTTCACCCAGGTGGGGGTGCCGATCAGGGTCTCGAGGCCTGGATAGCGGTGGAGCGGGGTCCGGGGCAGGTGGGCGCGAACCAGCTGCCGAGCGCGGAGCACGTCGGCAAGGGTGGGCTCGAGCTCGGATACCGGCATGGTCTCAGACCGCCGCCGGGCCGACCTGCTTTTCGATCTCCTGCTCCCACTCGTCCGGATGGAAGCCGAAGGGACCCTTGTCGGGATCGAAGCCGGTGGACATGGGGTCTCTCCTCGATGCCTCAGTCTAGCGCGCGGCCTCTGGTCGAGGACACTTGTGGATCCGGTATTGTTGCAGACCCCCTCGAAGCCGAGGAGTGGTGACACCGGAGTATGCGACCCGCTACGAACGCCCCTGAAGGAGGCCCATGGCGACCACCACCGGCATCCTGCTCTTCGACGACGTGGAGGAGCTCGACTTCGCGGGCCCCTGGGAGGTCCTCACCGCGGCGGCCAGCATGGAGGCGGCCGATCCA
>JBDLIK010000783.1:0-2139 GCA_039714895.1 Myxococcota bacterium
CATGAAGTTGGAATCCGGACGGATGGTCAGGGCCTCGAGCCCGCTGAAGCGGCTGTGGCGGGTCTCGAAGAGCGGGCGTTGGCGCGGGGAGAGTCCTTCCACCGCCTGGGCGATGGCGCGGATGTGCTCCGGCGTGGTGCCGCAGCATCCACCCAGAAGGTTCACCCAGCCGTTCTCGGCGAACTCGCGCAGCAGGCCGCTGGTGATCTCGGGGGTCTCGTCGTACTCGCCGAATGCGTTGGGGAGTCCGGCGTTCGGGTAGCAGATGGTGAAGACGTCGGCGATCCGCGAGAGCTCCTCCACGTGGGGCCGCAGATCCTTCGCGCCCCGCGAGCAGTTGAGCCCCACCGCCAGCGGACGGGCGTGGGCCACCGAGGTCCAGAAGGCCTCCAGGGTCTGGCCGGAGAGCACCCGCCCCGAGAGGTCGGTGATCGCCGCCGAGACGATGAGGGGGAGGTCGACGGAGAGCCCCCGCTGAACCTCATCCGCAGCCACCAGCGCAGCCTTGGCGTTGAGCGTGTCGAAGACGGTCTCCACCAGCAGCAGGTCGCAGCCGCCCTCCACCAGCGCGCGGATCTGCTCCGCGTAGGAGTCGCGCACCTCGTCGAAGTCGACGGCGCGGAATCCCGGGTCGTTCACGTCCGGCGAGAGGGAGAGGGTCTTCTGCAGCGGGCCGATGGAGCCCGCCACGAAGCGGGGCTTTTCCGGGGTGCGCTGCGTCCAGGCGTCGGCGGCACGTCGCGAGAGGCGCGCCGCCGCCAGGTTGATCTCCCGGGCCAGCTCCGAGAGCCCGTAGTCCTCCTGGCCGATGGAGGTGGCGGTGAACGTGTAGGTCTCGATGACGTCCGCCCCCGCCTCCAGGAAGCGGTGGTGGGTCTCCTCGACGACCTCCGGGCGGGTGAGCACCAGGATGTCGTGGTCGCCCTTCAGGTCGTGACTGTGGTCCCGGAAGCGCTCGCCCCGGTAGTCGGCTTCGCCGAGGCCGGCCCGCTGCATCATCGTGCCCATGGCCCCGTCGAGCAGCAGGATGCGCTCGGCGAGCAGGGTCTCGAGACGCTGGCGGGTCTGCGGCGGGCTCATGGCGTGGCCTCGGCGGCGTGCGGCCGGTGGATCGGCCATTCATCAGTATATCCTAATATAGGAATGGATCATCGTTCCCCTGGGGGGATCTGCGCTGGGAGCGCGGGCGGCTGGCCCGCAGCCATCACGGAGTCCGGGTCGACAGGCGATCGATGGCGTGGACGGGCGGGGCGTCCCCGGACATGAGCGGCGCGATCGCCTGGTAGACGAGCTGCTGCTGCCGCACCAGGGGCTTTCCCTCGAAGATCGCGGAGCAGACCCGGATCTCGAAGTGTCCGGGGCTGGTGGCGAGCACCTCGACGCGGGCCTCGGGAATCGCCGCGGCGATGGCCTCCCGGAGGCGATGCACCGTCTCGGACGGATCGGGTGAGTCGAGGATTCGAAGCGTCATGAAGTCCGGCTCGCGGCGAAGATATCGGACCGGCCGGCGGATCTCATCACTCCAGCAGCGCCAGCAGATCCTCGCGCGAGAGCGAGGTGGACTTGCCGATTCCGTCGAGAGCCGCCCCGCCGAGCGCACGCTTCGCCCGCTGAAGCTCGAGGATCCGCTCTTCCACGGTGTTCCGGGCCACCAGCCGGTGGATCAGCACCGGCCGGGTCTGTCCGATCCGATGAGCGCGGTCGGCGGCCTGATCCTCCACCGCCGGGTTCCACCAGGGGTCCAGCAGGAAGACGTGGTCCGCCGCCGTCAGGTTGAGCCCGGTTCCGCCCGCGCGCAGCGAGATCAGCAGGACCGGCGGGCCGCTGGGATCCTGGAAGCCGTCCACCACCGCGGCGCGATCCCGGGTCGAGCCATCCAGACGCGCAAAGTCGATGGCTCCGCGTCGCAGGTGCGGCTCCACCCGATCGAGCAGGCTCGTCCACTGGGAGAAGACCAGGGCCCGGTGCCCCTCGGCCAGCGCGCACTCGAGCTCCCCGAGCAGGAGATCGATCTTCGACGAGCCATCGGCGTGCTGGCCCGGGACCAGGGCCGCGTGGCAGCAGGCCTGGCGAAGCCGAAGCAGCGCTTCGAGGGCGGCCAGCACGCCGCTCCCGGACGCCAGACGCGCCACCACCGTT
>JBDLIK010000784.1:0-2138 GCA_039714895.1 Myxococcota bacterium
AGCTCCGCTGCCGGAACGTCGCCGCCCGTGGGGCCGTTGCTCCCGATCCGAGCGCGCCGGGGGCTGGCCGCCGCGGGTCGCCTCGAGGCCGGTCGGCGGCTCGAGCTTCTCGATCCTGCGACGGATGAGGCGCTCGATCGACGCCAGCTGTTCGCGCTCGTCGGCCCCGCAGAGCGAGAGGGCCGTTCCGCTGGCGCCGGCGCGGCCCGTCCGTCCCACTCGATGGACGTAGGTCTCCGGCTCGGTCGGAATGTCGAAGTTGATGACGGTGTCGATGTCCTCGACGTGGATGCCACGCGCCGCGACGTCGGTCGCGACGAGCACGCGCGTGCGGCCGCGCTTGAAGCCCTCGAGGGTCCGGACCCGGTTGTTCTGCGACTTGTCGCCGTGGATGGCCGCCGCCTCGACGCCCTCGCGGCTGAGGCTGCGCGCAAGCCGGTCCGCCCGGCGCTTGGTCCGGGCGAAGACGAGCGCGCGAGCGATCCGGTCGCTCGCGAGGAGGGTGAGGAGCATGCCGAGCTTGCGCGGGCCGTCCACGAAGTAGACCGACTGGGAGGTCGGCTCCACGGTGGAGGAGACCGGATCGACGGCCACCTCCACCGGCTCGTGGAGGAGGCGACTGGCGAGCTCGCGGATCTCCCGTGGCTGGGTGGCCGAGAAGAGCAGGGTCTGGCGCTTGCGCGGGAGCGCCTGCGTGATGCGGCGGACGTCCGGGATGAAGCCCATGTCGAGCATGCGGTCGGCCTCGTCGAGGACGAACATCTCCACCTGGGAGAGGTCCACCTCGCCGTCGCTCATGAGGTCGAGGAGCCTTCCGGGCGTGGCGACCAGGACGTCGACACCGCGACGCAGCGCCGTCACCTGGGCCCGCTTGCCGACGCCTCCGAAGACCACCTCGCAGCGGATGCGTCTCCCGGGCGTGTAGCTCCGGAAGCTCTCGGCGATCTGTGCGGCGAGCTCGCGGGTCGGGGCCAGCACCAGGGCGCGGATCGGCCCGGGCCGACCCCCGGGCGGGGTGCGCAGCAGCTCGTCGAGGATGGGGAGGGCGAAGGCTGCGGTCTTGCCGGTGCCGGTCTGGGCGCAGGCGAGCAGGTCCCGGGCCTCGAGGGCGTGGGGGATGGCAGCTCGTTGGATCGGGGTCGGCTCGCTATAGCCGAGGGTCTGGAGGATGGCGATCAGCTCGGGGTCGAGATCCAGCGTCTCGAAGCCATGCACCGGGGTGCGCTGGCGGGTTTCTTGGTTCATTGCAGAAGTAGACAAATGGGTTTCCTGTCGTCGGCGCGTGCAGCAGGCGAGTGGTGCCTGGGCTTCGCGCTCGGGTCGGCGGGTTTTCCACACGAGCCCTGTGCTCACGTGGGCAGCTTCGAAACGAACACCGGGCCGACTTGCAGACTGAGACGAGGCTCGGAAGGAAAGCGGGCAGGGCCTGTTCTGAGGCTGGCGGGAACGTAACGAACCTCGGCAGAACGCGCCCGGGGCCTTAGCGAGGACGGTGCAGGCGGCGCTTCGGAGCCATTCCTGGCTCCTCCGGGCCCGGGGACCCACCGGGCGGGCCCGTGGGCTTCTGCTAGCCTCCGGCGCGAGAGGTCTTCCGATCGGCCTGCAGCCCTGGCCTAACCGCCCGTTCTGTTCCATCGAAGTCGCCTTTCACGTCCGCTCTGTCGGACCCGAGGGTCCGGCGCGGGCGTTTTCATCGCGACGGACTCCAGATTCCGGACAGGCCGGAGCCGGAGCCGCGTATCGGCCGCATCCACCGGAAAGCGGGGACGCGGCGAGGAAGACAAGTTGGGCAAGAAGCTATACGTCGGAAACCTCCCCTTCACCGCCTCCGAGGACGAGATTCGGGGCGCCTTCGAGCGCCACGGCGCGGTGGAGTCGGTCAACGTGATCACGGATCGCGAGACCGGGCGCCCGCGCGGCTTTGCGTTCGTGGAGATGGGCGACGAGAACGCCGCCCAGGAGGCGATCCGAGCCCTCGACGGGAACGAGTTCGGAGGCCGCAACCTGCGGGTGAACGAGGCGCAGGACCGCCGGGGCGGTGGTGGTGGCGGCGGCGGTCGCGGCAACCGCTACTAGCGCTCTCCCATAGGCCCCAGCCTCTGGAGCACCGGCTCCCGCGGGGAGTACTACGGGATCCC
>JBDLIK010000785.1:0-2135 GCA_039714895.1 Myxococcota bacterium
GTGCAGCAGCGTGGACTTCCCGACCCCGGACTGACCCACGATGGCCACCCGCTCGCCTTCGGCGATCTGCAGATCGACCCCGCGCAGGACGTCGATCTGCCCCTCGCCGGTGGGAAAGGACTTGCACAGACCCTCGACGCGCAGCAGCTCACTCATAGCGGAGCCCCTCCGCGGGATCGAGGCGCGCACCCTGCCGGCTCGGCAGCAACGTCGCACCCAGGGAGAGCACCATGGCGATCACCGCCACCCCGGCAATCTGGAGCACGTCGAACTCCCACGGGAAGTTCGAGAACTGGTAGACGCTGGCCGGAAGGGTATCGATCCCGGTGAGCGACTCGATCTGGTCCCGGATCCAGTTGAGCTGGGTGGTCACGGCAATCCCGGCGACGATTCCCAGCGCGGTGCCCACCAGCCCGATCAGGGTTCCCTCGATGGCGAAGATCCGTTCGACTACCGCGTCGGTGGCGCCCATGGCCTTGAGGATCGCGATGTCGCTCGATTTCTCCATGATCATCATGATGAGCGTCGCCACGATGATGAAGGCTGCGACCACCATGATCATGGCCAGCAACACGAACATCATCACCCGCTCGGTCTTGAGCGCCTGGAAGAAGGAGGGGAAGAACTCCTTCCAGTCCCGGGTGAAGAACGGAAAGCCCAGCGCTTCTTCCACCGCCCCCCCCACTCGCACGGACCGGTAGGGATCCTTCGCGCGCACCTCGATCCCTTCCACCACGTCGGCGGTGCGGCGGAACGACTGTGCCGCGGAGAGGCTCACGAAGGTGAAGATCTGATCGTACTGGAAGAAGCTCGATTGGAAGACGCCGGCCACCTGAAAACGGGAGAGCCGTGGGCCGGGTCCAAGCGGCGTGGGCGGCCCGCCAAAGGGCGAGATCACCAGCATGGGATCGCCCACCTGCAGCGCCAGCGCCGCGGCCAGCTGGCTGCCGATCACGATGCCCGGATCTTCTCCTTCGTGTCCGTTGGACAGTGCGTCGATGGAGCCGATCACGAGATCCTCTCGCAGGTCCGTCACGTCTCCCACCCGGGCCGGATCGATGCCGCGGATGCGCACTCCCACGATCTCTCCGGAGCTACCGCGAACCATCCCCTCGGCTTCGAGGTAGGGCGCGGCGGCCACCACGCCGGGCACCTGCTCGACCCGGGCCACCACCTCGGAGTAGTCCTCGAAGGGGCCGAGCCCGCTGTGGACCGTGAAGTGGGCCCGGTTCCCGATGATCTCCTCGCGCCACAGCTGCTCGAAGCCGTTCATCACGGAGAGGACCGTGACGATGAGCCACACCCCCGAGGCCACCCCGCCGACGCAGATCACCGTGATCACCGAGATGAAGGTCTGGCGCCGCTTCGCCACCAGGTAGCGGACGGCGATGAACCATTCCGCGCTGCGCCGCATCTCCACGAAACCCGCCGCGGCCAGCGGCAGCAACCCGAGCACCACGAAGACGCCGAAGGCCTGGAAGAGCGCCATCCCAGCGCCGGCGACGGCCAGCTCCGGGCCCGGCAGCAACAGCGCCACGGGCACGCCGGCTGCCAGTGCGAGGACCAGAGGCAGCAGCAGGGCGCGGGCCTCCGCGGCCGCCGGCCGCTTCCGGGCGGCGGTGGCCGGCGCCAGCCAGGCCGCTGCGCACAGCAGCGCGGGAATGCCGGCGTAGAGGGGCTGACCGAGCCCCCCCACCAGCAGCGCGTAGCCGAGCCCCAGCGCCGCCAGGCTCGTCTGCGCGAGCCGCCGGGGCGCCACCTTGCGCAGCAGCAAGGCGGTGAGCGGCACCACCACGAGCATGGAGCCCAGGACCCGCAGGGCCAGGGCTGCCCAGCGGCGCCCCCACAGCGTCCAGGGCAACCCGGCCACCTCGGGCTCGAGGGTCTCGAGCAGCACCAGAGCCACCACCCCGGACCACAGGACCCCGAAGAGCACGATGCGCAGGGGGCTTCTCACCGCCCGGGCGAAGCGCTCCAGCACCACCACCGAAGAGCCCAGGAAGAAGACCGTGAGCGCCCCGAGCCCGAGGGCGAGGGCCACGATGAAGGTGAGCGCCACCGATCCGCCGGCCGTGGCGACGACGTCGAAGAGGCCGGCGAGCGAGGTCATACCTGGGGCGTCTCCGGCCGCAGGT
>JBDLIK010000786.1:0-2125 GCA_039714895.1 Myxococcota bacterium
GAGCTCGAAGGACTGCCGCGCCTGGTGGCGGAGTTCGGCCCGCCGCTTCTCGCCGCACCCCTCGCGCAGCTCTCGCCCTGGCTGCCCGCTCTGGAAGGCGGTGGGGCGGCGACCCTCGTGCGCGGAGCGCTCTGGGCCACCGGCTCCGTGGCCCTGCTGCTCGCCGTCTTCCGCCGCGTCGAGCTACGGGACTAGATATACGTGAGCCAGCGTTCGTACTTGGGCTCGCGCCCGGTCACCACGTCGAAGAAGGCGCTCTGCAGGGAGGCCGTCATCGGGCCGCGCTTTCCGGCGCCGATGCGCCGGTGGTCGATCTCGCGGATGGGGGTGACCTCGGCGGCCGTTCCCGTGAGGAAGACCTCGTCCGCCACGTAGAGCTCGTCCCGTGTCACCGGACCCTCGACGACGGGGATCCCCTTGTCGCGGGCGAGCTCCATCACCGTAGCCCGGGTGAGACCGGGGAGGATCGTGGCCCCGGGAGGAGTGCGCAGCACCCCGTCGCGCACCACGAAGAGGTTCTCGCCGGTCGCCTCGGCCACCAGCCCCTGGGTGTCCAGCAGAATGGCCTCGTCGAAGCCGTGGAGCAGCGCCTCGCGCTTGGCGAGGATCGAGTTGACGTAGTCCCCACAGGTCTTGCCCCGGGTCATCTTCACGTTCACGTGGTGTCGGGCGAAGCTCGAGATCTTGGCGCGGATGCCGCGCTCCATTCCCTCCTCGCCCAGATACTTGCCCCAGGGCCAGACCACGATCGCCGCCCGGATCGGATTGTCCCCCGGGTGGAGACCCATGGCGCCCTCGCCGACGAAGACGAGGGGGCGGATGTAGCCCTCCTCGAGGCTGTTGCGTCGGAGGCACTCGAGGGTCGCCTGGTGGAGCTCCTCCTGGGAGAAGGGGATCTCGAGCAGATTGATGTGGGCCGAGTCGAAGAGGCGGCGCAGATGCTCGGGGAGCCGGAAGACGGCGGAACGGCCGTCGGCAGTGCGGTAGCAGCGGATGCCCTCGAAGACACCGAGGCCGTAGTGGAGCGTGTGGGTCAGGATGTGGACCCGGGCTTCGTCCCAGCCGACGAAGCGCCCGTCCAGCCAGATCGTCTCGCCGTGGACCCCGCCGCTCGCCGTCAAGAAGAGTGACCCCTATCCGCCGGAGCGGCGCAGCAGGCGCCCGAACAGGCCCTTCGCCTTCTGGCGGCGCATACCGATCAGCCGGATCTCGCGCATCGCCTCCACGCAGTCCGGCTTGAGCTGCAGCGCCCGCATGAAGCACTTCTCAGCGTTGTCGCTGCGTCCGGCCTGGCGGTGCAGGCGACCCAGGAACAGGTAGGGCTTCTCCCTCTCCGGCGCCAGCTTGCGGCCCTTGCGGATGAGGGCCAAGGCGCGCTTCTCCACCTCGGCGTCGTCGGGCCGGGTCAGGTAGAGCGCCCAGCCCAGATAGGCGTGGTACTCCCCCTCGTCCGGGTACATCTTCGCCGCCTCCTCGAAGCACGAAAGCGCCGCCGCCGCGTCACGCTTCTGGAGCTGACGCTCGCCTTCCTGGAAGCGCAGCTCGGCCTGCAGGGCCCGGCGCCCCTCTTCGAGCTCTGCAGCCTCGCGGGAGTCGTTGCGTAGCTCCAGCAGGTAGGCCTCGTGACGGCGCGGGTCCGAGAGCGTCTCGTGGGCCAGGGAGATCAGGCCGAAGACCTCTTCGGCCAGACGCTTCACCGCATCGCTGGCTCCGCGGAAGCGATCGGGGTGGGTCCGCTTCGCCGCGTCCATGTAGGCGCGGCGGATCTCGTCCTGGCCGGCGTTGCGAGCCACCCCGAGCACGTCGAAGTAGTCGCGGCCGCGCAGACGCTCCGCCAGGGCGGCGAGCTCGGTGCGGATCCCCTCCTCGACTTCCGAGCTGGGCTCGTGCTCCCGGGCGGCGCCCGCCGACACCGGCGTCGTCTGCGGTGCAGCCGTGGCGGGCGGTGCCGCGCGGAGCTCCGCGAGCTCGGTGACCAGGAACGCGTAGAGCGCTCGGCGCGAGCGTTCGTCCCGCTCGCGCAGCTCGGCGAGCGGGGGCAAGCTGCCGAGCGCGTCGAACAGACCCGACTCGTGCTCGTCGAGGTCGATCTCCTGGAACCGATAGTAGGAGCTCTCGCCCGGCA
>JBDLIK010000787.1:0-2123 GCA_039714895.1 Myxococcota bacterium
GAACCGGCGCCAGGTGTCCGGGTTCCTCGCCCGGAGCGTCTTCGCCAGGACCCAGCGAACGACGGACTGGTAGCGGACGGGGTCCCGCCGAAGGCAAGCCAGGGTCGCGCGCAACAGCTGCCAGGGAGCGCGACCGATCGGATCCGGCAGGTAGCTGACGGGCTCGCGGATCAGCCGGACGCACTCGTGTGGAACGTCGGCCCGCGGGGTTCGGTAGGAGTACAGGCGCAGCGGGATGCCCAGCCTCTCGAGCTCCAGGACCTCGTTGGCCACGAAGGTCTCGGAGAGCTGTGGAAACATCCGGAAGACGTACCCCACAGGCCTCGTCAACTCGATCTTCCGCTGTGCGAGCCGAGGAGGATGTCGGCCGCGCGCTGCGCACCGTCCAGGGGCGGGACTGCGCTCGGGTCGGGGACCCCATCGCTCTTCAACAGCTCTACGAGCTCCGCGGCCAATCCCGAGGGCTCGAGGCCATCGGGATCGACTGCCCGGACCAGGCCCCTGTCCGCGAAGACCCGGCCGCGAATGCGCTGCTCGGCGCTCGGCCCTCGCCGAGGCACGACCAGCGCCTTCTTCCCCGCATCGACCACCTCGCAAACGCTGTTGTAGCCCCCCATGGTGACCACCAACGAGGCCCTCTCGATCAGCGATGGGACGTCGTCCGAGAGGCTCAGGACCTCGACGGGATGAGTGCTCGGTCGATCCCGCAGCGCACTGCGTTCCGCAGGATCCATGTTGGGGCCGGTGAGGATGACGGCCCGGATCCGAGCGCTCTGCGTCAGCGCGGGGAGCGCCTGCAAGAACACCTCTGCCATGCGAAAGGCGTCCGCGCCGCCGCCACACATCACCAGCAGGAGGTGCTCACCCTCGGAGCGGAACTTCCCGTTGGTGGGAGACTGCCGGACTCTCGGAATCGTCTTTGGATTGGGACCCACGTAATTGCAGTAGGTCAGGTGGTCCGCGTGGCGGCTCAGGTCATAGGCCTCCGCCGCATCGTACATGTCGCTGCAGCCGTAGATGAGGATCCCGTCGTAGCGCCGAAGCGAGTCGTAGGCGCCAGACTCGTCCCAGGCGCGACGGATCACCTCCGGGGCGTCCAGGATGTCGCGGAGGCCGAGATAGAGCCGAGGGCGTGGGTTGCAGCGCGAGGCGCGCTCCAGCATGGGGCCCAGCTCGCCGAGCGCGCCCAATGGCATATGATCGATCAGCAGCACGTCGGGTCTGAACTCGGAGAAGGTCTGGTCGATCAGCTTGGTTCGCAGCTTCAGCGTCTGCTCGATCCCCAGAGACAGCGTCGAGGAGCGCCAGCTGGTCGTCTCCGAGCTGAGGCGCCCGGACTTCACGATCGTGGGGAGCTTGAGATAGTCGAGACCCTGCAGAGCGGGCAGCAGCGGCGTGGCCGGCGAGTCCGACATGACGAGCACGTCGCTGGCAGGCGCTCGCGCCAGCACCTCCTGGGCGATGTTGCCCGCACGGCGGAGGTGCCCGAGCCCAGCCCCATCCTGGCTGTACATCAACAAGCGCATCGATCACCCGATCGCCGCATCGCCGGCGGAGACCCCCGGCAGCCCCGGTCCCCTCGAGCACCAGCTCCTGCGCAGCCGGAACGCAACTCGCGTGCAGCTTACACACCATACTATTGAAATTGGTAGTAATTATGTTGAAACTGCCACAGTCCCCCAAGAAAGTGAGAGCGAGGGCAGCTGCAAGCAGATGTGCAGAACCCGTAGTATCTACTCGACCCCTCTTGGGTTTCTGCGCCAAAGCCCGGCCGGGACCTCTGGGATGAAGCCGTGAGCGATCCGACCGATCCGACCCCGGGCACCTCCGCGCTCCGGACCACGCGGAACGTCTATCGCAGCTTCGCGCCGTTCCTTCGGCCCTATGCGAGGTGGGTCGTCGCCGCCTACGCCGGTCTTCTCGGCAGCGTGCTCGTCAAGCTGCTCGAGCCCTGGCCGCTGAAGCTCATCCTGGACTACGTCCTGCTCGGCAAGCCGATGCCCGATCTCGTCCCGCGTCTGGCGCCCTGGGTCGCCGGGGACCCGAAGGCTCTGCTGCTGGTGCTGTGCATCGGCATGGTGCTGATCGTGGTCGTCCACGGCCTTCTCTCGTACGCAAGCAAA
>JBDLIK010000788.1:0-2122 GCA_039714895.1 Myxococcota bacterium
CTGGGCGAGGAGCTCAAGCTCTCGCGCCTCGAAGACATCCCCGAGGACGACGAGGTCACGGTGTTCCGCCACGGCGGCTTCGTCGACCTCTGCCGCGGTCCGCACGTGCAGCGCACCAGCCAGATCGGTGCCTTCAAGCTGCTCGAGGCCGCCGGCGCCTACTGGCGGGGCGACGAGAGCAACCCGATGCTCCAGCGCATCTACGGCACCGCCTTCGCGTCCAAGCGGCAGCTCGAGGAGCACCTCGCTCGCATCGAGGAGGCCAAGCGACGGGACCACCGGCGCGTGGGTGCCGACCTCGAGCTCTTCCACCTCGACCCGCTCTCGCCGGGAAGCCCCTTCTACCTCCCCAGGGGCATGGTGCTCTACAACGGGCTGATCGACTTCATCAAGTCGCTCTATCCGAAGTACGGCTACCAGGAGGTGATGGCCCCGATCCTCTTCCGCTCCGAGATCTTCAAGACCTCCGGCCACTACCAGAAGTTCCACGACGACATGTTCTGGTTCGCCGGGTCCGACGAGGGTGAAGAGCTCGGCGTGAAGAGCATGAACTGCCCGGGGCACTGCCGGATCTTCTCGCTGGGCAAGCGCTCCTACCGCGAGCTGCCGCTGCGCCTGGCCGAGTTCTCCCGCCTCCATCGCAACGAGCGGTCGGGGACTCTCACCGGGCTGGCCCGGGTGCGGGCGATGGCCCAGGACGACGCCCACGTCTTCTGCGAGCCCGACCAGGTGCAGGGCGAGGTGGACCGGTTCTTCCAGATGCTGACCGAGGTCTACGACGCGCTCGGGCTCTCCGGCGTCGATGTCTACCTGGAGACGCGCCCCGACGAGTACATCGGCGAGATCCGTGACTGGGAGCTCGGGGAGAAGATCCTGCTCGAGGCGGTGCGGCGTGCCGGCTACGAGTGCGACATCAAGCCTGGCGACGCGGCCTTCTACGGCCCGAAGATCGCCTGCGACTTCTCCGACGTGCTGGGTCGGACCTGGACCCTGGGCACCCTCCAGCTCGACGTTGCGATGCCGGAGCGCTTCGGCCTTCGCTACATCGGGCGCGACGGCCGGGAGCACCGGCCCGCCATGCTGCACCGCGCGGTGCTCGGCTCCCTGGAGCGATTCCTCGCCATCTACATCGAGCACACCGCCGGGGACTTCCCGCTGTGGCTGGCACCGGTGCAGGTGGTGATCCTCTCCATCACCGAACGCCAGCAGGACTACGCGCGCAAGGTGCAGGAGCGCCTCCTCCAGGCGGGGATCCGCGCCGAGACCGACGTGCGCAACGAGAAGCTCGGATTCAAGGTCCGCGAGGCCGAGCTCCAGAAGATCCCGGTCATGGCGGTGGTGGGTGACGAGGAGGAGCGCCAGGGGACGGTGAATCCTCGGCGGCGGGGCCAGACCCGCAAGGGCGGCGCCCTCGCCGTGGCCCTCGAAGCCTTCGCGGCGACCCTGGCCGAGGAGATCCAACGACGCGGGCGGTAGGACCCTACCGATCCGCAGGAGGACGGACGCATCGCTGAACCCAAGAAGGACCTGGCCCGCGTGAACGAGCGCATCCGAGCCCGGGAGATCCGGGTGATCGGAGCTGGCGGGGAGCAGCTCGGGGTGATGACCCCGGACGACGCCCGTCGGCACGCCGAGGAACAGGGGCTCGACCTCGTGGAGGTCGCGCCCAACTCCAACCCGCCCGTTTGCCGGATCATGGACTACGGCAAGTACAAATACGAACAGAAGAAGAAGCGTGCCGCCGGGAAGCAGAAGCGCAAGGCACACGCGGCGGCCCTCAAGGAGATCAAGCTGCGGCCGCGCACCGATGAGCACGACCTCGAGTTCAAGCTTCGAAACGCGCGGAAGTTCTTGATGGAGGGCGACAAGGTCAAGATCACCGTCCAGTTCCGGGGGCGTGAGATCGTCCACACCCGGCTCGGACGCGTGAAGCTCGACAGCGTGAGGGAGATGTTGGGAGCACTCGCTACCCTGGAGAACCCGCCCCGGATGGAGGGGCGCTTCATGTCGATGATCCTGGTGCCCAACCGCGAGGCCATCGCGGAGGCGCGCCGGGCCGAGGAGAGCGAAGGGCCCGAAGCGGCCGAAGCCAGCGGGACGGAGACGCCGGCGCCCGAGCCGG
>JBDLIK010000789.1:0-2120 GCA_039714895.1 Myxococcota bacterium
GGTATGCCTCACGCCGCGCCCCCCTCGGCCGCCTCGAGCCCGTCGCTCGCGACGACGTCCCGGGCGGTCACCCGGGCAAAGATCTCCTCGAGGCGCTCGCCCCCGGCCGTGAGCTCCACCAGCGGCGCATCGATCTCCTTGCGCCCCTCATGGATCAGGATGACTCGAGGGCAGATCTTCTCCACCTCGGCCAGGATGTGGGTGGAGAGCACGATGGTGTGCCGCGCCTCCCCGGCGTCGGAGGAGGCGAGATCCTTCAGCAGGTCACGAATCTCCTTGATCTGGATTGGATCGAGCCCCACGGTGGGCTCGTCCAGGATCAGCACTGGAGGAGAATGGACGATGGCCTGGGCGATGCCGACCCGCTGGCGATAGCCCTTGGAGAGCTGGCCGATCATCCGGCGATGCACCTCGGTGAGGCCGCAGCGCTCGAGCGCCCGGTCCACCGCCGTCCGGCGCTCCCTTCGGGGCACGTCTCGGAGCGCCGCGGCATAGCGGAGGTAGCCCGTGACATCCATCTCCGGGTAGAGCGGAGGGGACTCCGGCAGGTACCCGATGGCCCGGCGCGCCGCGAGGGGATCGCTGAAGATGTCGTGTCCGTCGATGCGCACCGTGCCGTCCGTGGCCGGGATGTAGCCCGTGAGGATGCGCATGGTGGTGGTCTTCCCCGCCCCGTTGGGCCCGAGGAACCCCACCACCTCGCCGCGCTCCACGGTGAACGAAACCGCGTCCACGGCGACGAGATCGCCGTAGCGCTTGGTGATCGCCTCCGCCTCGATCATTCGCTCTCACTCCCGACGGCAAGCCCGTTCATGCAGATCTCCACCACCGTCCGGGCCACCTTCCCGTAGTATTCTCGCACCGCCGACTCCTCCCCTTCGATCTTCACCACCCGCAGCACCAGGCTGGTGATCGCCAGCTCGAGGGCGCCCAGGAAGACGGTGCAGGCCACCTGCGCATCGAGATCCTTGCGAACCTCGCCGGCCTCCTGTCCTCGTCGCAGGATGCGGGCAACCCGCTCGAAGAGCTGACCCATGGCCCGGATCTGCCCGGGCTCCCGGACCCTCGAGGAACGCTGGATCTCCAGCACGAGGACCTTCATCCATTCGGGACGCAGCCGGTAGGCGTTCAAGATGAGCGCCGCCACGGAGATCAGCCGATCCTCGGTGCTCGCGGGAGAGTCGCCAATCGTCTCCACCGCCTCCAGGAACCCGCTCCAGCGCTCCTCGAAGATGGTGTTGAGGATCTCCTCCTTGTTCTTGAAGTAGTGGTAGACGAGTCCATAGGCGATGCCCGCCTCCTGGGCGATGTCCGAGACGCGTGAGCCGTGGTATCCGGTGCGCGCGAAGACTTTGATGGCCGCGTCCAGGATGATCTCTCGCTTCTCGCGCCGGAGGGCGGAGTCCGGAAATCGCCCGGCGGGGCTTCTATGATCGCTGGACACGGTGCCCATCATCCGCGTGAAGTTGGCTGGCTGGATCCGTTCGATCCGGGTTCGGGGGCCGGAGTATAAGGCGGCACCTCCGAGCGTCAACGCCAGAGATCGGCGGCCCCCCGGTGGCAGCCACCGGCGAGCGGCGGATACCCTCTCGCCCCTTGCGGATCGCGCTCGTCATCGAACGCTTCGAGCCCGGGGGCGGCGTCGAGAACGTCGCCTGGACCGTCGCCCACCGGCTCGCCGAGGCCGGAGACGAGGTGCGCGTGATCGCGCGGCGGGCGGATGCGACGTCGCGGGTGCCCGTGGAGCGGGTCCCCGTCCCCGCCGCCTGGCAGCCGCTCCGCGTCCTGGCCTTCTCCGCGGCCGCGGCCCGCGAGGCCAGGCGGGGACGCTTCGACGTCGTTCATTCCTTCTCGCGCACTCGACACCAGGACGTGTATCGCGCTGGAGGTGGCTGTCACCTCGTCTACCTGGAGCGCCGCCGTCGCGGCCCGGCGGGAGGTCTCCGCAGGCTCCACCCCCGCCACGCCGTGCTGTTGCGCCTCGAGGCAGCGATCTTCGCCGATCCAAGGCAGCTCGTGCAATGCAACTCGGAGCTGGTACGCGAACAGATCCGGGCGCGCTTCGCCGTGCCTTCCGAGCGGCTGGTGGTCATCGAAAACGCCGTGGATGCCGAGCGCTT
>JBDLIK010000790.1:0-2119 GCA_039714895.1 Myxococcota bacterium
GGGGACCGGCCCGCTCAGCTGCACGGGGGGTCTGGTGGGCACCACGCTGGTGAACATCCTGCAGCTGTTCAACCTGCAGATTCCGCTGGCGGTGGTGGGTGACGCCTCCAACCTGAGCACCATCGCGGTCTCCGGCGGCATCGCCATCACGGTGAAGGGCCAGGGCTGGACGGCGGGCGTCGCTTCGGTCACGGGCATCACCGCGACGGCTCCGGGCACCACCGTCATCAACACGGTGACGAGTGCGGGGAGCGACAATCGGGGGACGAACCACGGCGGGACGTTGAAGCTGGTGTCCGGCTTCCAGTCGATCACGAACGTGGCTGGGAATCTGCCCGGGTTCGCGGTGCAGTCGTTCACGTTCGCGCCGGAGCCGGTGGAGCTGCTGCTGCTCGGGACCGGGATGGCCGGGTTCGCCCTCTACGCGGGCTGGCGCCGCCGCCGCTAGGACGCTGACCGGGCTGCGGGCTACGCCCGCAGCCATCGGCCTTGCTCGTACGGCAGCCGTGTCGTGCGCCGCTTCGCTCGCTTGTGACCGAAACGACGGGCGGGCAGAAACCGCAGCCGACGGTGGAGCTCCAGCGCCAGCCGGGGCATGCGCCGCCTCGCTCGGTCCTTGCTAGGACGCTGGCCCGGGCACGCCGAAGGCGGGCAGCAGGGAGCGGAGCCGCGCCTCGGCTTCGGCCCTGCCGGTCGCCTTCGGCTCCACGCCGGTGCTGAGCTGGACCATCCGCGCGGCCCCGGGTCGGCGCAGGGGCGAGCGATCGGTGGCCAGCAGGGCGCGGGTCAGTTCGCCTGCCAGCCTGGCGGTGCCCTCGTACCAATGGTAGGTGAGGACACGGCCTTTGAGTCCGCCCAACAGGGTGACCTCCACCCGCGGGCCATCCGGTCCGACTGCCAGCAGCGTTCGCTCCTCGACCTCCCACCCGGCGCCGGGGAAGGCGTTTCGGGGAGAGAGCAAGCTCTGGTTGCGGCGCAGTCGGTGGTTCACTGCGACGAAGACGGCCGCTGCCTCTCCGTCCCGCTCGTAGCTCCCGTAGGCGTGCCGGGTGGCTCCCCCGGACCAGGGTCGTCGGGCCTCCTCGGCTGGCGTCCTCCCCGAGAGACGCCAACCGTGGGCCTCGGCCGGAAGTTTCAGGGCGCTGCCGTCGAGCCGGTCCGGTCTCACCCAGCTCGGCACGAGCAGAGAGGCCGCCGCGAGACTTACCGCCACCGCGGCCAGCACTGCAAGCGACCGCCGTCCGGCCGAAGGCGTGGGGAGATCCGGGCCGTGGGCGGCGGGCTGGCTTCGGCGATGGGGGAGCAGACGCGACAAGCCGGCGTCGGTCAGCAGGAGCAGCAGCACGCCCGCGCCGAACACCGCCACGCCCTCGAGCACATGCGCCAAGGCTGAGGGAGATCCTGGCCGCAGGACCATCAGGGCGACGCGCACCAGATTGATTCCGTAGGCGATCAACGGGGCTGCGACCACCAGCAGTACGCCCCGCCGCGCACCGGGGCGGAAGAAAGCCGCGTAGACCAGTGCCAGGAGCGTGAGGACGTCGATGGAGCGCATGCCGCTGCAGGTCTCGATCACGCGAACCGTATGGCCTGGCGTGTAGAGCAGATCCCCCGATTGGACGGCAGGCACCCCGAGGGCGCGGACCAGCGCCAGGGTGTGCTCGGCGGTCAGGAGCTGGAGGGGGAATACGATCTGGTTGGTGAGGACCGCCGGCGACGGGATGGCGAACAGCAGGATCAGCAGGGGCAGGGCGAGCTCGCGCGCCAGAGGGGCGCCTCCCAGAAGGAGACCGGCGCCGAGCGCCAGCGAGGCGAGGGATGGGATGAGCAGATCCATCGCACCCACGTAGCTGGCCCAGAGGAAGAGGACTCCGCCCAGTCCGAGGGGCGCGAGCGCCTGGCCCAGCGAGCCCGCCGGCCCGAGGGCCGCGAGCAGCCGATCGCGCCGGGCCACCAGGGCGGCAGCCGCCAGCGCCAGGACGATCTGCGGGCTGGTGCCCGAGGGCATGTAGAGCCAGCCCTCCAGACGCGGGAGGACTCCCTCGGTGGGGCTCCAGACCAGCAGGCTTCGGTAGGCGAAGACGCCGAGGAGGAGCGTCAGGAGCGAGAGCGCGAGGGC
>JBDLIK010000791.1:0-2115 GCA_039714895.1 Myxococcota bacterium
GACTAACAATCATCCTGCGCGCGACCAGCGAGTGGACCCACACTAGACTCCACTTCGTGTCCGGTCCCGCTGACGAACGGCCCGCCGGCGGCCTCGAAGCCGTGGTCTCCACGGTCCGGGAGGCCCGCCGGCACGGCCCGGCGCGGGTGGTGCGGGCCCTCGCCCGGGTCAACCAGGAGACCGGCTTCGACTGCCCGGGCTGCGCCTGGCCGGAGTCCGGCGAGCGCGGCCTGGTCGAGTTCTGCGAGAACGGGGCCAAGGCGGTGGCCCACGAGGCCACCCGGGCCCGGGTGGACGCCGAGTTCTTCGCTCGCCACAGCGTGCCGGAGCTGCTCGGGAAGTCGGATCACTGGCTCGAGCAGCAGGGGCGCCTCACCCATCCGATGCAGCGGCCGCCGGGGTCCGATCATTACCAGCCGGTCTCCTGGGAGGCGGCCTTCGCGCGCATCGCGGAGGTGCTCCTGGAGCTGGGATCCCCCGACGAGGCCATCTTCTACACCTCTGGGCGTACGAGCAACGAGGCGGCCTTCCTCTACCAGCTGATGGTGCGCTGCTTCGGAACCAACAACCTGCCCGACTGCTCGAACCTGTGTCACGAGTCCAGCGGCACTGGACTCTCGGAGGTGATCGGCGTCGGCAAGGGCACCGTCGGTCTGGAGGACTTCGAGCGCGCCGACCTCGTCCTGGTGATGGGCCAGAACCCGGGGACCAACCATCCCCGCATGCTCGCCACCCTCCAGACCGCCGCGCGGCGGGGCTGCCGGATCGTCAGCATCAACCCGTTGCGCGAGCGGGGCCTGGTGGCCTTTGCGCATCCCCAGCACCCACTGCAGTGGTTCGGCTCGGGCACGCCGCTTGCCTCGCACTTCCTGCAGGTGCGCGTGGGCGGGGACATCGCGCTCCTCAAGGGGGTCATGCAGGAGATCCTCCGGCTGGAGTCCCGGAGTCCCGGCCGCGTGCTCGACCACGCGTTTCTCGACGCCCACACCACGGGCTTCGCCGACTTCGAGGCCGCCCTCGAGCGGGAGGACCCCGCTCTGCTCGAGGCGGAGAGCGGCATCGGGCGGGAGGCGATGCGAGAGCTCGCCGAGCTCTACGCGCGCTCCGAGCGGGTGATCGTCTGCTGGGCCATGGGACTCACCCAGCACCGCTTCGGCGTGGAGAACGTCCAGGAGATCGTGAACCTGCTGCTGCTGCGCGGCAACCTCGGCCGGCCCGGCGCAGGGGTGTGTCCGGTGCGGGGCCACAGCAACGTCCAGGGCGATCGCACCATGGGCATCTGGGAGCGTCCCCCGCCCGCGTTCCTCGATCGGCTCGGTGCCGAGTTCGGCTTCGAGCCCCCCCGCCGGCCCGGCACCTCCACCGTCGAGGCCATCGAAGCACTCCAGGCGGGTCGGGCCCACGCCTTCCTGGGCCTCGGCGGAAACTTCGCGGTGGCGACTCCGGACACGGGCACCACGGAGCAGGCCCTGTGGCGCTGTCGGCTCACGGTGCAGATCTCCACCAAGCTCAACCGCTCCCATCTGGTGACGGGGCAGGAGGCGTTCATCCTCCCCTGCCTGGGCCGCACCGAGCGCGACCTGCAGGCGGGGGGCCCGCAGTTCGTGACCGTCGAGGACTCCATGAGCGTCGTCCACCGCTCGGAGGGGCGGCTGACGCCGGCGTCCCCGCACCTGCTGAGCGAGCCCGCCATCGTGGCGGGGCTGGCCCGCGCATTGCTCGGTTCCTCGCGCCGCATCCCCTGGGAGGCCTTCGCGTCGGACTACGATCACATCCGAGAGCGCATCTCCCGGGTGGTGCCCGGCTTCGAGGACATGAACCCGCGGGTGCGGCAGCCGGGAGGCTTCGTGCTCCCCAGCGGCGCCCGCACGCGCGCCTTCGAGACCGAGACCGGACGGGCCCGCTTCTCGGTGCTCCCCCGGCCCAGCCTGCGCACGGAGCCCGGCGAGTACCTGATGATGACGGTCCGCAGCCACGACCAATACAACACCACGGTCTACAGCCTGAACGACCGCTACCGGGGGGTGGAGGGCGATCGGCGGGTGGTGCTCATGCATCCGGAGGACATGCTCGAGGCGGGCTTCGCCGAGAACCAGTCGGTGGATCTCACCAGCG
>JBDLIK010000792.1:0-2110 GCA_039714895.1 Myxococcota bacterium
CTGGGAGCGGATCGGCGAGAACATGCCCAAGGAGGTGGGCGACGTGGGCTTCCCCATGGTGCTCCACCCGCGCGACCCCCGGACGGTCTGGGTGTTCCCGATGGATGGAACCGGAGTCTGGCCTCGCACCAGCCCCGGCGGCCGTCCCGCCGTCTACGCTACTCGCGACGCCGGTAAGACCTGGCAGCGCCAGGACGCCGGGCTCCCCGCCAGCCAGGCCTGGCTCACCGTGAAGCGCCAGGCGATGTGCGCGGACGCGAGGGACCCGGTGGGGATCTACTTCGGAACCACCAACGGTGAGGTCTGGGCGAGCACCGACGAGGGCGCCTCCTGGACCTGCATCGCGCGCCACCTCCCCCACATCTACTCCGTGGAGGCGGTGGATCTCGCGGGATGAAGGTTGCGATTCCGCAGCCCCTGCTCTCCTACACGGGTCAGCAGACCGAGGTGGAGGCCGAGGGGACCACCGTGGCCGAGCTCCTCGCCGACCTCGACCACCGTCATCCCGGGATCCGCTTCCGCATGGTCGACGAACAGGATCGCCTCCGGCCGCATATGCGGATCTTCGTGAACCGCCAGCAGATTCGCGGTCTCGACACGCCGCTCCACGACTCGGATGAGGTGCACATCTTCCAGGCGCTGAGTGGAGGCTGAGTTCAGGCCTTTGCGCTCGGTCGCGACGACACGGCCTGGTGCCAGCGGATCAGGTTCTTTCGCTTCTCCGGAATCTCGAAGTCGACGTAGGCGATCCCGAAGTCGAGGGCCGAGAGCGCGAAGGCGTCGGCGATGGTATAGCGATCCCCCGCGATGAACTCCCGCTCGGTGAGCTCCTGATCGAGCAGCTTCATCATGAAGTGGGCTCCGCGGCGGAAGCGCTCCGCCACCTCCTTCGGCATCACCTTCTCATTGGCGTACTCGATGGAGAGGTAGAGGTAGAGCTCGATGCGGCGCGTCCACATGTCGACGGTGGCCTTCTCGAGCGGCGTCGCACCGAAGAGCGGCGGCTCCGGCTGGAGCTCCTCGAAGTAGCGACAGATCGCCACCGACTCCGAGATGCAGCTGCCGTCGTCGAGCTCGAGCACGGGCATGCTGAACAGCGGGTTCTTCTTGCGGAACTCGGGGGTGCGATTCTCCTCGTGGATCGCCAGACGCTCGTAGGGGACTTCGATCCCCTTCTCGGCCAGGTAGATGCGCAGCCGCCGGGGGCTGGGCGCGGTCCCGCGTTGGTCGACGTAGATCCTCACGGGCTTCGTCCTCCCCGGACCCCCGAGCCACAGTATGGCAGAGCGGCCAGGGGAGAGCGCTACTCCGAAGCCGGCGCCCGGTGCGGAAGCAGCACCACCAGCAGCGCCATTCCGATCGCTCCGCTCGCCAGGGAGGCGCCGAGCACGCCCACCTTGGCAGCGTCGAGGGCTGCGCCGTCCAGGGCGAGCCCGGCGATGAAGAGCGCCATGGTGAAGCCGATCCCCGCGAGGAAGCCGCCACCGGTCAGCACGCCCCAGGACACACCTTCGGGCAGCCGTGCCAGCCCGAGCCGCACGGCCAGGTAGCTGAAGCCGAGGATCCCGAGCGGCTTGCCGATCACCAGTCCGGCTGCCACGGCGACGGCCACGGGGTCGGTGACGAGGGAGGCCTCGAACTCCACCCCCGCGTTGGCGAGGGCGAAGATGGGCATGATGAGAAACGCACTCCAGGGGTGCAGGCCGTGCTCGAGCCGCTCGAGCGGAGAGGTCGCCTCGCGCGCCGCGGTCTCGACCGTGCTCAGGACCTTGCGGGATCCCTGCCACCCCCCTCCCTGCCAGAGGCTGCGCGCCTGCTCGACGATGCCCGTCAGGTGGCTGTCGCTCACCCAGCGGTGCGCGGGGGTGAGGAGGCCCAGGATCACTCCGGCGATGGTGGCGTGGACGCCGGACTCGTGAAACTCGAGCCAGGTGAACGTGCCGACCACGAAGTAGACGGCGACGGAGCGCACCCCCAGCCGCTGCAGGGCGAGCACGATCCCGATGCCCGCGAGCCCCAGCAGCAGCGCCGTCACGTTGAGGTCGCTCGTGTAGCCGATGGCGATCACGAGGATCGCGCCGATGTCGTCTGCGATGGCCAGCGAGAGCAG
>JBDLIK010000793.1:0-2109 GCA_039714895.1 Myxococcota bacterium
GGAGCTGATCACTCCGATCGCGATGGACAAGGAGCTTCGCTTCGCGATCCGTGAAGGAGGCCGTACCGTCGGCGCCGGCGTCGTTGCGGACATCACTGAATAATGGCCGACCTCACCTCCCAGAAGATCCGGATCCGGATGAAGGCCTACGACTTCAAGCTGCTCGATCAGAGTGCAGGAGAAATCGTGGATACCGCCGTGCGGACCGGAGCGCGGGTGGCGGGGCCGATCCCGCTGCCGACGCGGATCAACAAGTACACGGTGCTGCGCGGTCCGCACATCGACAAGAAGTCGCGTGAGCAGTTCGAGGTGCGGACCCACAAGCGGCTGATCGACATCCTGGACCCGACGCCCCAGACGGTGGATGCCCTGATGAAGCTGGAACTCTCCGCCGGCGTAGACGTGGAGATCAAACTCTGATCATGGCGACGGTGGACCTCGTCAAGATGGACGCGAGCAAGGCCGGGACGGTGGAGCTCGATCCGCGCGTGTTCGAGGCGGTGGTCAAGCCGCATCTCTTCCACGCCGAGGTTTCGCGCCAGCTGGCCAAGCGTCGACGCGGGACCCACGCCACCAAGAACCGCAGCCGTGTCTCGGGCGGGGGTGCGAAACCCTGGCGCCAGAAGGGAACGGGCCGGGCGCGCCAGGGCACGACCCGGGCGCCCCAGTGGTCCGGCGGTGGCGTCGTATTCGGGCCGGTGCCGCGGGGCCACGAGCACTCGCTGCCCAAGCAGATGCGCCGGGCGGCGCTGCGCTGCGCGCTCTCCCTCCGCCAGCAGGAAGGCGCCGTCACGCTGCTGGATTCCATCGACGTGGGTGAGTTCAAGACCCGGCGGGTGGTGGCGATGCTCGAGGCTCTCGGAGTGCTCGGGGAGTCCGTGCTGATCGTGATCGGCGAGGCCGACCCCTTCCTGGAGCGCTCGGCGCGGAACCTGCCCGGCGTGTCCGTGCTTCGGGTGGTCGGCCTCAACGTCTACGACGTACTGCGGCACCGCCGGTTGCTGATCAGCCAGGCGGCACTGGCCACGCTGCAGGAACGGCTCGCCGTGCGACGCGGCGGGGGGAAGGCTTCGTGAAACTCGATCAGGTGATCCTGCGCCCGGTGCTCACGGAGAAGAGCACCATCGAGCGCGAGGAGAGGGGCTGCGTGACCTTCGCGGTGAGCCCCCGGGCCAACAAGCACGAGATCGGGCGCGCGGTGGAGCAGCTCTTCAACGTCAGCGTGCTCGGCGTCCGCACCATGCGCATGCCTCGCAAGACGCGACGCGTGGGGAAGACCCAGGGTCGCAAGCCGGAGTGGAAGAAGGCGATCGTGCGCCTGGCCGAGGGCCAGACGATCGAGTTCTTCGAGGGGGTCTGAGTTGGCCATCAAGAAATACAAGCCCACCTCGGCGGGCCGCCGCTCCATGAGCGCGACGGATTTCGCGGAGCTCTCTCGGGGTCGCCCCGAGCGCTCCCTGGTGGAAGGCCGGGTCAACAAGAGTGGGGGGCGCAACGGCAAGGGCAATGTGACGTCCTGGCACCGGGGCGGCGGTCACAAGCGCCGTTATCGACGCATTGATTTTCGGCGCAACAAGCCGGGGGTGCCGGCTCGCGTGGCCGCCATCGAATACGATCCGAACCGCTCGGCCCACATCGCTCTCCTGCACTATCGCGACGGTGAGAAGCGCTACATCCTCGCCCCGCTGGGCCTCGGCGTGGGGGACGTGGTGCAGTCCGGGTCCGGCTCGGAGATTCGTCCCGGCAACTCGCTACCCCTGGGCGAGATCCCGCTGGGGACGGTGGTCCACGCCATCGAGCTCCAGGAGGGCAAGGGGGCCCAGATCGTACGCGCGGCGGGAGGCGGTGCCCAGCTCATGGCCCGGGAGGGTCGGCACGCGACGATGCGACTGCCCAGCGGAGAGCACCGCCGGGTGCACGTCCGCTGCCTGGCGACGGTGGGCCAGGTCGGAAACCTGGATCACGAGAACCAGAGCATCGGCAAGGCCGGCCGCGCCCGCTGGCGGGGCGCCCGGCCCAACGTTCGCGGCGTCGCCATGAACCCCGTCGACCATCCCATGGGAGGCGGCGAGGGCCGGTCCTCGGGCGGCCGGCATCCCTGTACGCCCT
>JBDLIK010000794.1:0-2109 GCA_039714895.1 Myxococcota bacterium
CTGCCGCCGGCGGAGCTCGCCCGGGCCGCTCAGCGCGTCGCCCGGGAGACCGGACTCGGCTGTCAGGTCTTCGACGTCCCTCGCCTGGAGAAGCTCGGGGCCGGCGGAATCCTGGCCGTGGGCGGCGGGAGCAGCCGTCCGCCGCGCATGGTGGTGCTGCAGCACGGCGCTCCCGCCAAGGGCGCCCGCGCCCGGCCCACGGTGTGCGTGGTGGGCAAGGGGATCACGTTCGATTCGGGCGGCCTCTCGCTCAAGCCCTCGGCGAGCATGGTCACCATGAAGCACGACATGTCCGGAGCCGCAGCGGTGGTGGGGATCCTGCGGGCGTGCGCGCTGCTGAAGCTGCCCCTCCACGTGGTGGGGGTGATCGCGTCGGCGGAGAACCTGCCCAGCTCCACCGCCTACCGTCCGGACGACATCGTGACCACGCTGTCCGGAAAGACCGTCGAGATCGGCAACACGGACGCCGAGGGGCGCATCGTCCTCTCCGACGCCCTCGCCTACGCGGCCCGGGAGTTCGAGCCCCGAGCCATCATCGATCTGGCGACCCTCACCGGCGCCTGCTCGGTGGCCCTGGGCCATTGGTGCTCGGGCGTGCTGGGGACGAACGAGCGTCTGGTGGCGGCCCTGCGCCGGGCCGGGGACGCCACCCACGAGCGCGTCTGGCCCCTGCCGCTCTGGCCCGAGCACCGCGAGTTCATGAAGAGCAAGATCGCCGACGTGAAGCAGGTGGCGGGCCGCACGGGCGGCACCATCGTCGCCGCGGCCTTCCTGTCGTACTTCGTCGGCGACGTGCCCTGGGCCCACCTGGACATCGCACCCACGGCCAATACGGACAAGGCTGGACCCTATCAGCCGGTGGGAGCGACGGGGGTGGGGGTGCGGCTGGTGGTGGAGTGTCTGCGGAGCTGGCAGGCCGCCAGGCTCGATTGACGTGCCCGAATACGGTCTCTAGGTTCCGCGTCCAATTCTGCTCGGGCGGCCCGGTGTTCGGACTCAGGACGTCCCTGGATGATCCACGAAGGAGACAGCGGCAATGAGACGACGAGAGGGTACGCCCAGCGGGGCAACGAGTCTGTTGGTGGCGCTGACGGCGCTGTGGCTGTTCCCGAGCATCGCGGCGGCGGATGCCGAAGCCGGCAAGGCCATCTACATGCAGAACTGCCTGTCCTGCCACGGCGCCACCGGCCAGGGCGATGGCCCGGTGGGGGCGGCGCTCACTCCCCGGCCCAGGGACTTCTCCAAGGGCGAGTTCAAGTTCGATGCGGACAACGACGGCACGCAGGGCTCGGACGAGGACCTCAATCTGGTCATCACCAATGGAGCCGGGGCCTACGGGGGCTCGCCGCTGATGGCGCCGTGGGGCCATCTGCCCGAGAAGGACCGTGAGAACGTCATCGTCTTCATCCGCAGCCTGAAGACGGAGTAGCGATCCCCGAGTAGCGATCCCCGGTTTGGCGCGGGGGGGCTGCCCCTGGGTACCCTTGGGTGATGTCGCAGGACGTCTCCCGGTGACCGCCCGCCAGGACGAGGACGGCCGCGCCGCGATCCCGTCGCCGGCCACGCCGGCCCCGGTGCCCGCGCGGGCCCCGGAGCGCCTGCCGGCGATCCCCGACGCGCTCACCAGCTACATGGCGGAGCTGCGGCGACATCCTCCCATCTCGCGGGAGGAGGAGCACACCCTGGCGGTGCGCTGGGCCGAGGAGGAAGACGTCCCCGCCGCCCGTCAGCTGGTGCTCGCCAACCTGCGCCTCGTGGTCAAGATCGCCATGGAGTACCGCAGGGCCTGGAGCAACGTCCTGGACCTGATCCAGGAAGGCAACGTCGGCCTCATGCAGGCGGTGCGCCGCTACGACCCCTACCAGGGCGTCAAGCTCTCCTCCTACGCGGTCTACTGGATCCGCGCCTACATCCTCAAGTACATCCTGGACAACTTCCGCGCGGTCCGGCTGGGGACGACCCGGGCGCACCGCAAGCTCTTCTTCCGCCTGAACCGCGAGAAGCGGGAGCTCGAACGCCAGGGGTTCGAGGCCTCCCCTCCCCTGCTCGCCGAGCGCCTCGACGTGAGCGAGGCGGACGTGGTGGCGATGGAGCAAAGCCTCTCCCGGC
>JBDLIK010000795.1:0-2109 GCA_039714895.1 Myxococcota bacterium
GCGATCGAGAGGAAGTGCGATTCGCGCCTTCCCGACCTCTCCCGCACCGCGCTCGAGTCGGATGGCACGTCAGCAGGTCGCTGAGAAACCCTGGCGGGTCGCGTTACGAGCGCCGGACCCGCCTGCGGCGGGTGCCCGGCAGATCCAAGGCGGCGCGACAAAGGCGATACTGTGCGTATCGGGGAGGAGCGGCAACGCCTGAGATGCCCCCACGCCGCCGAAACGGTAACAAGCGCGTAAGCGCTTGTCGGGGCGCATGGGGATTGGCTGGCGCCGACCTCCACTCGCTTCGCTCGCTCCGGTTGTGGCCGAATACGGCGTCACTCGTCGTCGAGGGCACCGCGCGAAGCGTGGTCGCGCAGGGCATCGACTCCTCCTTATAGCTGTGCCGGAGGTATCCACAAGGGGCGAGGAGAGTCCTCGATCCAAGGCCCCGCAGCTGCCTTGTGGATACGTCCGCCGACGGAGAGGGTGGAGAGAAGAACACGCACCGCTTCGGCCACGAATGACTCCTCCCTTCGCCAACGACGAATCGAATGAGACCTTCGAGCCGAAGCGGTGCGCTTCGGTCCCAAACGAACACTCTAGATGCGGACCCGTCAAGGTCTCGGCTATAAGGATTTCGCCGGATCGAAGCCTCGCGTGTTCCCCCTGTTCTCGTTGCTCGAACACGAAGGAGGGCTGCCCGATGGCCACCCGCAACGTGCCCCACCTCACCGCCCTCGTCGGCCTCGATTGGGCCGACGACCACCACGACGTCTCGCTCCGGGAGGCTGGCTCCACCTCCATCGAGCAGAGTCAGGTCGACCACACCCCGGAAGCCCTCACCGAGTGGCTGGCGGGCCTGCGCCGCCGCTTCGGCGGCCGCCCCGTGGGGGTCTGCCTCGAGCTGTCCCGAGGACCTCTGATCTACGCGCTCCTCGAACACGACTTCGTCGTCCCTTACCCGGTCAATCCCAAGAGCCTCAAGCGCTTCCGGGAGACCTTCTATCCCAGCGGGGCCAAGGACGATTCCACCGACGCCGACCTCCTCCTCGAGCTCCTCGACAAGCACCGGGACCGGCTCCGGCCCTGGAGGCCCGACGTCCCGGAGACCCGGGCCCTGGGCCGCCTGGTGGAGGCCCGGCGCAAGGCCGTGGACCTGAGGACTCGCTTCAGCCAGCAGCTCCGGGCCGAGCTCAAGGGCTACTTTCCCCAGGCCCTCGACTGGGTGGGCAACCTCACCCGCCCTCTCGCCTGCGACTTCCTCCTCAAGTGGCCCACCCTGGAGGCCGTCCAGCGGGCCCGGCTGGAGACCGTCCGGCGCTTCTACTACGCCCACCACTGCCGCCGGGGCGACCTCATCGAGAAGCGCCTCCAGGCGATCCCCACCGCCACGCCGCTGACCACCGATCCCGCCATCGTCGAGACCTCCCTCCTCACCGTCCAGATGCTCGCGCGCCAGATCCGGGCCCTCGGGCCCAGCGTCGTCCGCTACGAGCAGGAGATCGAGCAGCGCTTCGAAGCGCATCCGGACGCCGACCTTTTTCGCTGCCTGCCGGGGGCCGGTGCGGCCCTCGCCCCCCGGCTGCTGGCGGCCCTCGGCACCGACCGGGACCGTTTCCCCTCGGCCACCACGCTCCAGCAGTATGGTGGGATCGCCCCGGTCATCGAGCGGAGCGGAAAGACCACCTTCACCGTCCGCTGGCGCTGGGCCGCTCCCACTTTTCTGCGCCAGACCTTCCACGAGTTCGCCCACCAGTCGATCCCGTACTGCCCATGGGCCCGCGCCTACTACGAGCTCCAGCGGGAACGGGGCAAGGGCCACCACGCCGCCGTCCGGGCCCTGGCCTTCAAGTGGATCCGCATCCTCTGGCGCTGCTGGCAGGACCGGACCCCTTACGACGAGGCGCGCTACATCCGCGCCCTGCGCCAACGCGGCTCCCCGCTGGTCAAGCGACTCCAACTGCCGGCCGCGGCCTAGCAGAGGAGGACCGAATAAACGACAGCTTGACAGACCACCTCAGATGTCTCCTTCCTTGTCTGAGCCTCGCAAGACCCCTGCGCGCGGCCGCACCCCATTACTCGGACAGGCTCCCCACCTACTCTCCCGTGTAGCGTGGTTCGCGC
>JBDLIK010000796.1:0-2106 GCA_039714895.1 Myxococcota bacterium
CTCGCCACCACGAAGAACAGACCCGCGTAGGCGGCGTGGGAGATGAAGACCTTCGTGCCGGTGATCCGCCAGCCGCCCTCGACGCGCCCGGCCGTGGTGCGCATGCTCGCGAGGTCGGTGCCGCCACCCGGCTCGGTGAGACAGGCGGAGGTGAGCACCTCCCCTCGGGCGATGGGGGGCAGCCAGCGCTCCCGCTGGGCCTCGCTTCCGTGGCGCAGGATGGAGCCTCCCACCAGCGAGTTCGCGACCGAGACGACGGATGCGACCACCCAGTCGACGCGGGCCAGCTCCTCGCAGATCACCCCGTAGCTGGCCACGTCGATGAAGGAGCCTCCGTACTCTTCCGGGATCATCGGCGCGATGTAGCCCAGGGGCACCAGCTTCTGGATCAGCTCCGTGGGGTAGCGCGCCTCCCTCTCGTGTTGCTCCACGTGGGGGAGGATCTCCTTCTCTGCGAACTCCCGGACCGCTGCGCGCACCTGACGCTGCTCGGGGGTCAGGTCGAAATCGGCCATGCGCTCCTGGGGACCCGCCATCCGCTGCTCCTCGGGGGCGAGGGTAGCCCAGGCGGCGGAGCGGGTGGGCTCAGCTGGACGTCAGGCGCCCCTTCCCCTAGCCTCCTCGCCCCGAGTCCGCCGGAGGCGCCGTGAAGAAGGCCAAGAAGCTGCCCCACCGCAACCGCGGCAAGAGCGCCCGCTATCGAGCCCGCCTCAAGGCCAAGCACCGCCGGGTACGGCTGCGCAAGAGCTCCGGCGAGCGCCAGACCTACCGGTAGCTGGGCTGCGGGCTGCGCCCGCAGCCATCTGCCTTGCCCCGGCCTCATCGGAGACCTGCACCGCTTCGCTCATGTTTACCCCCAGCCCAGCTACGCTGGGCGCGTGGCATCCCCCATCCAGTTCACCCTCGAATCCCGCTCGGGCGAGGCGCGGGCCGGGCGACTCTCGACCCCCCACGGCGAGGTGCACACGCCGGCCTTCATGGTGGTGGGGACCCGGGGCGCCGTGCGTGCCATGACCCCCGAGCAGGTCCGCGCCGCCGGCACCGAGGTGGTGCTCGCCAACACCTATCACCTGGCGCTGCGACCGGGCGAGTCCACGGTGGCGAAGCTCGGAGGGCTGCACAGCTTCATGGGATGGTCGGGGCCCATCCTGACGGACAGCGGAGGCTTCCAGGTGTTCTCACTCCCCTCCAAGGAGATCCGGGACGAGGGAGTGCGCTTCAAGAACGAGATCGACGGCAGCACCATGGAGCTCGGCCCCGAACGCTCCATCGAGATCCAGAATGCGCTCGGCGCCGACGTCATCATGGCCTTCGACGAATGCACTCCCTTCCCGGCTGATCACAGCCGGGCGCAGGAAGGGGTGAGGAGAACCCTGCAGTGGCTCGAGCGCAGCCTGCGGGCGCACTCCCGGGCCGACCAGGCGCTGTTCGGCATCGTGCAGGGGGGCACCTGGCTCGACCTGCGCACCGAGTGCGCCAAGCAGGTGGTCGCCCTCGATCTGCCGGGCTACGCGATCGGTGGGGTCTCGGTGGGGGAGGGCTTCGATCTGCTGTGCCGAATCACCCAGCACACCGCGCCCCTGCTGCCCGACGACCGGCCCCGCTATCTGATGGGCGTCGGCCTGCCCGAGGACCTCCTCGCTGCCATGAGCGCCGGGATCGACCTCTTCGACTGCGTGATCCCCACCCGCTACGCCCGGTCGGCCAGCGTCTTTACGGCCCGCGGCCGGATCCGGCTGACCCACCGGCGCTACCGGCGCGATGCCTATCCCATCGACCCGTCCTGCGACTGCCAGGCCTGCACGGGCGGCTTCACCCGTGCCTACCTCCATCATCTCTTCCACGCCAGCGAGGTGCTCGGGGCCATCCTCGCCTCGGTCCACAACGTGCGCTTCTACCAGCGCCTGGTCCAGCAGGCGCGGCAGGCGATCCAGCAGGACGCCTACGCACAGTGGCGGGACGGGTTCCTGCGCGAGTACGAGAAGCGCCCCTAGAGTCCGGCCCCGCTCAGCCCCTTGGACCTCCAGACGCTCCCTGCACACTGGCGGGCGGCAGAAAATCCCCGAAGCTCCCGCGCGTGGCCCGACGCGACACGCCGCTGCTGCG
>JBDLIK010000797.1:0-2105 GCA_039714895.1 Myxococcota bacterium
GAGCCGGGTGTCATTGGTGACGGTCAGCTCGAGGGTGTCTCCCGTTCTTGCGTAGCGGGAAGTGTCCTGAAACGGGACGAGGGCGTGGTCGGCTCCATCGTCCCCAAAGCGGCCAGGGATGCCATCGATGGCGAGCAGTCCAGCGTCCAATGCGTTCAACGTGATTCGTTCGTCCGCCGAGCCGGAACCGGAGCCGGGTTTCCCGGGGAGGAACGGAACGGGATCGAGCAGGAAGTCCGTGATGGTTTCGGTCTTCAGATCCAGCACGCTCCCGGTACCGAGGACGTCGTTGCCGGCTGCGATGCTGAAGGGAGCCTCCGCGAGGCCGCTGTCGATCTCGATGTAGAGCAGGTCGCCGGCTGGGTTGCCATCGCTCGGGCCGCCGCGCTCGTAGCCCAGACCCGTGATCGTAACGACGTCGCCATCGTCTCCCTTGGGAACGAGGACGACGTCGGCTCTGGCTGCCGGACCCAGGACGATCTCGCCCTGATCGAATTTCGTGTCCCAGCTCCCGAGCGTTCCACCTTCCAGCCTCACCTGCTCGAGGAAGCCACCTTCTCCGCCGATCCGGTAGAGGTTGTTGTCGAGACCGTTGCCCAGGACACTCAAGCGGAAGTAGCGGTTCGTGGAGGCGTTGACCAGGCGCAGCCGGATGCCTGCGCCAGAGCCTGCGGTGATCCTCGGGGTGCTCGAGGTCGGCATCTGGCCGTTGACCAGCACGGTCTCACCGTCCTCGATGGCCCGGCAGGCCGAGTGACGCCTCTCCTCGCACAGGGTCTTGAGCGTTGCCCAGGGAACGGCATCGACTTCACCGTCCAGCAGGTATCCCAGATCCCCCTCCGCATCGAACTCCACGTCGCTCAGCACCAGGGTGTGTGTATTGGTTGCCGAAGGGATCCTTGCGCTGCCTTGCAGTGAAGCTTCGCTCGGGTCCCTGACGACGAAGGCGCCGTACATTCCAGCGAAGGTCTGGGGTCCCGGCAACATATGGGGGTGGAACCAGAAGATGCCGGGACGCGGCGCGAGGAAGCGATAGGTGTAGCTCTCGCCTTCGAGAAGGCGATTCTGTGTGACGGTGGTGCCATCGCTGTCGTTGTCCAGCTCGAGCCCGTGCCAGTGGATACTTGAGCTGCACGCCAGCGCGGCACAATCGCCCGCGAGGTTGTTCGTGAACTTGACAGCGACCTCGTCTCCGGCGGTCACGACGATCTGGGGAAGAGGAAGGCCATCGGGGATGCCGGCATACGCTCCCGGGTTGTTCACATCCTTGTAGATCAAAGCATGAACCACGGTGTCATCGATTGCTACGTCCTGCGCATCCGCGCTGAGTTCCGCCTCGAACACCCTCGGGTCCGGATTGGTGTCGACGACCTCGATGACGGGCCGGTTCAATGTGGCCGCGCCAACCTCGATTGCCACGGCAACGACGGAGAGTCCCAACACTCGGTAGAAAATTCGTGTGGCGTTCATGAAGGCCTGGCGCGAGCCGACAGAACAAAAGGCCATGGGGGAGTGCAGATGTAAAGCAAAATCTGGGCCCGGATCGCCCACCTGCGCGCTGCCGATCTAGCGACGAGCGGACGCGGCCGCACCGCGCTCGGGTCCGCGCGCCCCCTCGGGGGGCAACGCTGGTGCCTTGAACCGGAGGGCGATGAAGGCGTAGGATGAGTCGCACCCGGGTGTCTGCGGTAGGGAGGGCTGGGATGCAGAAGCGAACGGTGCTGCTGGCTGTCGCGCTCGGCTTCGCGCTCGGCAACACGGCCTTCGCGGAGGTGATCCTCGAGGACTACTGGCGCGGCTATTGGCGCAGCGACGGGGTCATCTGCATCGACCTCGCCTTCGCGGGCGACGGCGATACCCCCGGCACCTGCCGCGCCGCCTTCGTGTTCGATCTCATGGGAGTTCCTTCGACGGTCACCAGCCTACGCGCCCGCCTGGAGGTCGAGCACTACTTCGGCAACGGCGCCCCCGAGTGCTTCGTGATCAAGAGCGTCGAAGCGCCCGGGTCGACACTGCTGCTGGAGCAGAACAGCATCCCCATCTTCGACGACCTGGGAGACGGGGACGACTACAGCGACGAGGTGTGCGTCTTCCAGTACCAGGTT
>JBDLIK010000798.1:0-2100 GCA_039714895.1 Myxococcota bacterium
CACCGAGGAGTGCGCGAACCCGGGCTGCGACGGGGCGGGCACGTGCTCGGCGACGCACATCGCGGAGCCGGACAGCACGCCGTGCGGCGACACCGGACTCGAGTGCTGGAACCCGGGCTGCGAGGCGGGGGTCTGCGAGCAGGCGCACGCGCCGGTCGAGGCGAGCACGCCGTGCTCGGAGACGCCGGACACGGAGGAGTGCGCGAACCCGGGCTGCGACGGGGCGGGCACGTGCTCGGCGACGCACATCGCGGAGCCGGACAGCACGCCGTGCGGTGACACTGGGCTCGAGTGCTGGAACCCGGGCTGCGAGGCGGGTGTCTGCGAGCAGGCGCACACGCCGGAGCCGGCGAGCACGCCGTGCTCGGAGACGCCCGACACCGAGGAGTGCGCGAACCCCGGCTGCGACGGCGCCGGCACCTGCTCGCCGACGCACATCGCGGAGCCGGACAGCACGGCCTGTACGGACGACGACGGCAACCCCTGCTCGATCGCGGGCTGCGAGGCCGGCGTCTGCGAGCAGGTCCACACCTGTGAGCCGGACGGCAAGGCGGACTGCGAGATCACGATCGGGGACCTCGTCTGGAACGACGCGAACGCGGATGGTCTTCAGCCCACCGAGAGCGGCATCGCGGACGTGGACCTGAACCTGATCGAATGCTCGGCGGGCGACGTCCTCGAGGCGATGACCACCACGAACGGGAGCGGGAACTACGAGTTCACGGTCACGGCGGTCACGAACCTGGAGACCTGCCTGCCGGAGAGCCGGCAGCTCCTGGTCGAGGTGGACGGGAGCAACTTCGCCGGCGGCGGACCGCTCGAGGGCTTCAACGGAAGCCCGCAGGACGTGGGTGCCGACGACACGGTCGACAGCGACTGCGACCCTGCGACCGACCGGACGATGTGCACGGCATTCCCGCCGGGCACGGATCTGACGGTGGACTGCGGCTTCTTCCCGCCGGAGGGGGGCTGCCTCACGCGGACACCCGGCTTCTGGTGCACGCATCCGACGGTGACGGACCTGTTCCTGCCGCTCACGAGCTGTGGGGTTGATCTGACGAACGTGCTGGTCGCGACCGCGGGCTCCGCCCTCGAGGATCTGAACTTCAATGGCAAGGACTTCAAGCCGGCTGCCACGTCCCCCCAGCAGCTCCAGCTCGTCCGGCAGTGCGCGGCGGCAGCGCTCAACTTCGCGGCGTCCGAGGCCAACGAGGGCTCCTGTGAGAGCGAGCCGCTCTCGAGCGGGGAGACGATCGGTGAGGTGTTCGACTCCTGCTGCGCGGACCTGTGCAACAGCGGCGCGTCCAAGCAGGAGATCGGCGGATCCGGCTGCATCGGGCTGCTCGACGAGTTCAACAACAGCCAGGACACCCTCGGCGTCTGCGTGGCCGGCGTCTGTGAAGGCACCGCGACGGCATGCAGCAGCGATGAGGACTGCGCGCCCGAGCCCTTCGATGCCCTCGGCAGCTCGATGTGCCCCGTGCCGGATGGCGCGAGCCCGATCCTGACCGACACATGCGGCGGGCAACCCGACCGTTGCTCGGAGGCCGCAGGGAACGGGTTCGTGAATCCGGGCCGCGCCCTGGGGCCGAAGTAGGGAAGACCCTGGGGGGGAGCGTGCTTCCTCCCAGGGCTCGTCGCTCGGCCCGAAGCCGACGCAACGCTCCTCCGGGCATGAGACTCGATCGCTCCCAACTCGTTCTTGCAGCCGCCCTCGGATTCGCCGTGCTGGCCGGTGTCGAGGCGTCTCGTCGTGGCGCGGGCGTGGCGGTGCCGGGGGAGGAAGCGGGGCAGGCCGTCGCACCGGTGGCCGCTGCCCCTCCGATCTCCGCTGTGCCTCCGGAGCCGCTGGCGCGCGCGCTCCCGGCCCTTCTCGTCGAGGGCCGGATCACGAACCCCCACGGTGGGCCAGTCCCCGGCGCGCGCGTATCGCGGGTCGGCGGTCGTGGCTCCGACGGAACGTCCGACGCGAGTGGCAGCTACGCGCTTCGGGTCGAGTGGCGGGAGGGCGATGCACCCGCGCTGCGGTTCTCGGCGAGCGGCTACGAGGAGGCTGTGGTGGCACTCGAGGCCACGGAGAGCGATGAACGCCTCTGGCTC
>JBDLIK010000799.1:0-2091 GCA_039714895.1 Myxococcota bacterium
GGCATCTCGATGCCCGGAATCTCCAGGAAGTGACGGACGTCTGCGACAAACCGGGGCCAAACGGCCATCCGACCCGTGGTGGCCTTGCCCTGCGCGGCCTGGAGCAGCAGCCGCAGCCAGTGGTTCTCGTACCGCCAGTAGAGCAGATAACGGACCAGACCCTCGTACTCGAGAAGCTCGTCCCGGCGGGCGCGCACGCTTCCAGCCAGGCGCTCGCGCAGCTGTGCGGTGAAGCGCTCGGCCAACGCTCCGAGGCGGGGCACGTTCGGGTTGAGGCCCGGGAGGGCGGGGTCGGAGCTCACCAGCTCCGCATCCACGTGCCAGACCTGCGCGGTCTTGACGAAGTCCGATCCGAGGGCCCGGGCCTCGGCCTCGACCCGCTCGGGGAGGAAGGGGTTGGCGCCGAGGGACAGCCGTTCGAAGGCTCGCAGCACCTCGCGCTCGCCATCGCTCACGAAGGCGTTGCGGCGTGCGGTGTTGGCGGAGCTCATGGGTTCTCGCAGTGTACATCGACGGGACACGCCGGAAGATTGAACGCGCCGCGGGCCATCCCTCCGCCTTGAGGGGGCTCCCAGGAGCGGTAGCTTCCGGCGCACGAAAAGGGAGGCTGGAATGCGCGCCTTCGCCGACCGCATCGCCCGGGGGCTTGCCTGGATCCTGCTGCGGATCTTCTACCGCGAGCTCGAGGTCTCGGGCGGCGCGAGGGTCCCGGCGCAGGGGCCGGTGCTCGTCGTCGCCAACCACGGCAACAGCCTGATCGACCCCTTCTTGATGGTGGGCTTCCTGCCACGCATGCCACGCTTCCTCGCCAAGAGCACCCTGTTCTCAAATCCCGGGGTGGCGCCGTTCCTCTGGCTCGGCGGGGTGCTCCCGGTCTACCGCCGCCAGGACGAGGTGGACACGGCGCGCAACGAGGAGACCTTCGAGCGCTGCTTCGACGAGCTCGCCCACGGCGGTGTAATCGCGCTCTTCCCGGAGGGCATCAGCCACGACGAGCCCCGGCTGCAGCGCCTCAAGACCGGTGCCGCCCGCATCGCGCTCGGGGCCGAGGCCGCGCGCGGTCCCCTCGGCCTCCGCATCGTGCCGGTGGGGCTCACCTTCGAGGCGAAGGGGACCTTCCGCTCCCGGGTGCTGATGCAGATCGGCGAGCCAATCACCCCGCCCCCGCCGGTTGGCGGGTCCGAGGAGCGCGAGGCGGTCCGGATGCTCACCGACCGCATCGATGCCGCGATCCGGGCACTCACCCTGGACCATCCGAGCTGGGAGCAGGCGCGGCTGGTGGAGCGCGCCGCGGAGGCCTTCTCCGCCCGAGCGCGTGAGATGCCGGGACGGGAGACGCTGGCCGGGCTCTTCGGGCTGAGGAAGTCGTTTGCCGAGGCCCACGAGCGCCTGCGGCGGGAGGCGCCGGAGCGAGTCGAGCGGGTGGAGCAGATGCTCGTCCGCTACGACGCGGGCCTGGCCCAGCTCGGGCTGCGTGATGACCACCTGGCCGCAGCCTATCCGTGGACGAAGGTCGCCCTCTACGTGAGCGATCGACTGCCGGTGGTGGTAGCGGTGTTTCCTGCCGCCGCGCTCGGCACCCTGCTCAACTGGGTTCCCTATCGCCTGGCTGGGGTCGTCGCCTCGCGCGTCGAGCGCAGCCCGGATCTCCCGGCCACCTTCAAGCTGATGACCTCGCTCGTCCTGTTCCCGCTGACCTGGATCCTGGAGGTGGCGCTGGTCGGAGGTGCGCTGGGCTTCTGGCCGGGTGTTCTGATGGCCGTTGCCGCGCCGGTCAGCGGCGGGTTCGCGTTGCTCTTCCACGAACGCCACGAGAGCTTCTGGAGCGAGCTCCGCGCCTGGGCGGTCCTGCGGCTGCGGCGCGGGCGGGTGGCGGAGGTTCGGGCCCGCCGGCGCGCCCTGCGGGAGGAAGTCAGCGCCCTGCTCGAAGAGGCGACGGAGGTCGAGAAGGGCGCAACCCCGGGTGCCGTGGAGCCCGACCTGAGCTGACCCGGATGGCAGGCACCCCGATGACCGGGGGCAGCCCCCAGCCCACCGAGCGAAGCGGCTCAGGCCACGACGGTCGCTGGAGCCAGGCCGATGGCTGGGGGC
>JBDLIK010000800.1:0-2088 GCA_039714895.1 Myxococcota bacterium
AAGCGCCATGTCCACCTCGATGGTGCGCAGCGTCTCTCCGCGCGTGCGCATGCGGGCGCAGCGCAGCACCCCGCGCTCGATCTCCAGCTTGGTGGTGACGCCGAGATCCCGCAGGAACCCCAGCTGACGCTGGGCGGCGCCGACCAGCTCCGGGGGGAGCGCGAGGTCTCCCTTCGGCGCCTTGCGAACGGGGCTCGGGGCGGCGGGCGCGTCCGCAAGCTCGATGCTCTCCGCTTCCGCACGGAAGCGGAGACGCCAGGGAGATCCGCTCTGTCGCTCCCGCTCGCCGGAGAGCTCCACCCGCACGGGGACCTCTGCAAGGGTGGCGACCAGGTCGCGGGCGCCCACGTAGGTGGGCGTGAGCCGCAGGGTGCCCACCAGCCCACGCACCGGAAGGGGCATGCGGGGCCCCGCCCACTCCGCCTCGTCGAACTCGAGCTCGGCCTCGAAGTCCCCCAACCGACTTGCGCGCAGACTCGCCAGGCGCAGCCTGCCACCGGTCGCCCGCTGGGAGAGCACGGGAAGCACCTCGACCAGCCCAGCCAGCGGAAGCCAGCCGGAGTCCGCGGCGAGGACTCCGGCTCGGGAGACCCGCCCTCCGATCCGCAGCGAGCCCAGCGCGAGGTCGAAGCGGGTCCGGACGAGATCGCCCGGAATCGCCCCGTGCACGACGGCGAGTCGGGCCGTCATGCCAGCCGGCTTTCGAAAGCCAAGGGGAAGGTCCAGGTGGGCCCCATCGAAGCGGGCGTCCACGACCACGAAGGGTGCGTCCATCGTCCCGAAGGGGTGGAGCCGGACCTCGAAGGGCCCCGAGAGCAACAGGGGCTTCGAGGCTCCGGCGTGGCGGAGGCGCAGTCGCTCGGCGCGACCTTGGAGGGTCACCCAGGAGCCGGCGACCAGCCGAGCCCCGATCTCGGCTGGAGCGTCGCGCTGCAGGTGGCCAGCCACCTCGAGGCGGGTCGTGGGTTGGCGGCGCAACGGCGGACCGTCCGAAGGCTCCCAGGCGTGCAGGGCGAGTGCAAACTCATGCTCGGCCTCGCCGCCCGAGGAGATCTCGATGTGCCAGCGGCCCGACGCCCGGGCCGCGAGCTCTGGTAGCTCCAGTCCAGTGGCGACCCCCGGCAGGATGCGCAGCCAGGGTCCGGTGGCTGCGGTCTCGAGTCCGTCGAGATAGACGTCGAGCTCGAAGGCTCCCTGGCGGGTCACGTTGCCCTGGACATCGAGCCGCCCAGCGGCTCCCTCGCGCGCGCGAATGCGGACCCTGCCGCCACCGGGAACGGGCTCGAAATCGAAGGCGAGGGAACTGAGAAGGCGGGTTCCGGGACGGGTCAGAACCTCCCCGCCCTTCAGCCGGATCCGGGCCTCCGGAATCCCGATCACTTCGAGAAGCTCCGGGATGCGGGCGGCAGCCTCCGCACCGTCGGTGACGTCCGCCCTCAGCACGAAGCGCTCGGCAGAGGCCTGGGGTCGCAGCTCACCTTCGAGCAGCGCCATCCAGTGGGGTCGGACCAACAGGCGGGGTACATCCAGCTGCCAGGAGCCGATCTCCACCTGCGCCTCGTCCACGACGAGGCCAAGGGCGAGCAGATCGAAGCGCACGAGGCCGACCTGCACCGGGAGCCCGAGGGTTTCCGTGAGCAGGGCCTCCATGCCGGCCTGGGTCGGCGGCTCGAAGCGCGAGGCACCGGAGAGCCGTGCCGAGAGCACGAGCGCGCTCCCCGCCAGGAGGACGAGGAACAGAGCTCCCAATGCTCGTCTGGATCGGCCACCCGGGCGCAAACGTGTCCTCCCCCGCCGGCTGGAGGCGGATCTCCCGGGCCATTCAAGGCCGATGCCAGAATCTTCGCGTCGCGGCGTTGGGGTGGATTCCCGGGAGCCTGTGCGCCGAAGCGCGAGCGCCTGCGTGAGGACGGACAGGGAGTGCCGGCCCAGGCGGTGGCAACCCCAGTCGGCCGGTTACGGATCCGTGCTTCGGAAGCTCGGAAGCGTGATCCGAGTTGTGGGTCCGGTTCCGGGCAGAGCCCGGAACCACCACAGCTTCGCTCGGCTGCGCCTCGCTGCGCGCGCCTCCGGCGCTTGCGCATGCTC
>JBDLIK010000801.1:0-2084 GCA_039714895.1 Myxococcota bacterium
GGCGTTGGCACCGGCCTTGGCGGCTGCATTCGCGACGACGCACTATGAGGACGCCTTCGCGCGCGTTCTCGCGGCCGCAGATCCCCAAGCAGAGGCCTTGTGCCTCGAGAAGGGCATCACCCTCCAGGAGATCGAGGAGGCTGGCTCGCGGTCGCTGCTCGAGAAAGAGGGCGAGCAGCTCGACGAGCACGCGCGCCGCCGCCAGCGCGTCTCCCAGGGCGCGGTGTCGGGCTGGATTCGACACCCCGAAGCGCGCACTCAGGGCGTCCAGGTTGTAGGCCCGCAGGGCCGGCACCAGCCGGCGTCCCAGGCGCCGGGTGCAGAGGACCGGGCCCGGCAGGGGCGGCAGGCCGTGCTCCCGGAAGCCCCGGCGGATGAAGCCCTCGTCGAAGGCGGCATTGTGCGCCACGAAGGCAGCGTCCGGTGTGGCCGCCAGCCAGCGTCGAAAGCTCGCCAGCGCCTGGGCCGCGGGGGGTGCGTTCTGCAGGTCTCGGGAATCGATGCCCGTGAGCTCCTGGATCGCCGGAGACAGAGGCAGACCCGGATCCACCAGGGTCTCGAAGCGAGCGCGGAGCTCCAGCGCCTCCACCCGAACGGCGCCGATCTCGACGATTCCGCAGCGCTCGGAGAGCCCTGTGGTCTCGAGGTCGACGACGGTGAAGCGGGCGCGGGCGAGCGGCGTGGCCATCCGCGCACGCAGCTGCGTGGGCTGGCCCTCCCGCCTCAGCAGGCCATGGCGTGCGGCCGCCAGCTCGGCTCGGGTCAGCCGGTCCGGTACGGCCTCCGCCGGGCACTCCAGCGCGGCCGCCAGCAGCCGGCGCGCCAACGGACGTTCGAGCCGGCCGGACACGGACAGCAGCCGCCGCGTCAGCTCGACGAGCTCGAGCCCGCGACCCTCGAGACGTATGCGATCCAGCGAGCGGACGATCCCGCTCCGGGCCTTGAGCGACAACGCGGACTGCCCCGGTGGAAGGCCGAGGGAGGGTCGGCGCATCCTAGGAGGCGGGCCTGGCAGGGTCAAGGAGCCCCGCGAGCGCTTCTCGACGTCTCTCCGGCGCATGACACCGAAACCCCCCTCCCGTATCGTCGCTCCCATGCGCTGCTGGCCGACGCTCCTCGCTCTTCCTCTGGCGGCGGCCCTCTCCCCGGCGGCGCCCTCCCCTGCGCAGGAAGTCCTGGAGCCTCCGGCGGTGGCGCGTCCGGTATTCGGGCGCGGGGTCCGGAAGCTCAAGCCGGGCACCGCCTTCTTCCTCCGCGCTCCGGTGGATGCCGGCGCCGTGGCCATCGCCGCGGCGCACAGCGTGCCCCGCGACGTCCTGGTCTCCGCCGACGAAGTGAGCTTCGAGCTCGGAAGCTCCGAGCGCGTCGTCAGCATCTCGAGCCGACTGCTGGCTCCGCCCGGGCGACCGTTCACACAGACCGCCGGCTCCCTGCGCGAGGACTTCCTGCTCTTTGCGCTCGACCTCGAGCCCTCGCACGTGCGGCTGCTGGAGGCCGACCCGGCGCTTCCCGACCCGGGCACGCGGATCCAGCTGCTGGGGATTCCCTCGACGGGGCCCCACGACCAGGACGACGTCTTCGGCACGGTCTCGGCGGCCGCCGAGAGCCGCATCGAGGTGGCGCTCGACGTGCCCGTCGATCTCCGGGGCTGGGGAGGCGCACCGCTCCTGGACGCCTCGCGTGGCGTCGTGGTGGGGATGCTGCAGGCCGCCTTTCCCCGGGAGAAGGGTCTCTCCATCGCCGCCACACCGATCGGGGCGGTGCTCGAGGCCCTCTCGGCTCCCCTGGAGGGCGGCCTGGGGCAACGCTTCGGCGAGTTCCCCGCCGAGGACCCGAGGCCGGCGACCCGGTCTACGGTCCCAGCCCCGCCGGCCCCCGAGCCGGCGGTCACGGCGCGGGCCGCCGCGCCGCCCCCCGAGCCTCCCGCCGGCTCCTCTCAAGACGTACTCTCCCGCCTCGGACGGGACCTCTCGAGCGGCCGCCAGGCGCCCGAGGGCGGCCTCGTCATGGAGATCGAGTATCCCCCCAACGACGCGATCCTTGGCGACTCCATCGGCGCCTTCGTGGCGGGCCGCGCCCTGGCC
>JBDLIK010000802.1:0-2077 GCA_039714895.1 Myxococcota bacterium
TCCGGGCGGCTGCCCCTGGCGGGTGTACTCCCGCGACGGGAAGATCATTCGCGAGGAGCAGGCCGGCATCTTCCCCACCATCGAAGCGGGTATCCCGGACATGAACCCCATGGGCTGCCAGAAGGGCGCCGCCTGGAGCCAGCAGCACTACAACGAGGAGCGGGTCCTTCATCCCATGAAGCGGGTCGGGGAGCGAGGGGAGGGGAAGTTCGAACGGATCTCGTGGGATCAGTGCTACCGCGAGCTGGCCGACGCCATCCTCGACGCCGCGGAGGAAGAGGGGCCGCAGTCGCTCTACCACATCGGCACACCCGGCGAGGGCGGGCTGCAGCAGATCATGTGGAACTCCTTCTCGGCCATCCTCGGCTTCCAGGTCACCGATCTCCAGGCGGAGATCAACGACTTCAGCCCCGGCATCTACACGACCTTCGGCAAGTTCGACCCCGCTCCCGGCATGGACGACTTCTTCAAGAGCGAGCTGATCCTCATCTGGCACTCCAACCCGGTGTACACGAACATCACCTGGTACCACTTCGTCCAGGAGGCCCGCTACAACGGCAGCGACATCGTCAGCATCGCGCCCGACGTGAGTCCCTCGACGATCCACACGGACTTCCACGTCCCCATCGAGATCGGCACCGACGCGGCCTTCGCGAACGCCATGTCCCAGGTGATCCTGGACGAGGGCCTGGCGGACCTGGAGTTCGTGAAGCACCAGACCGACCTGCCCCTGCTGGTGCGCGTCGACAACCGGCGCCTGCTCCGAGCCAGCGACCTGGACGACGGGTCCCAGGAGCAGTTCCACTGGCTCGACACGAGGAGCGGCGCGGTGGTGGAGGCGCCGCGCGGAACCCTCGCTTCCGGAGCCGTGGACCCGGCCCTGGAGGGCTCGGCGCAGGTCACGTTGGCGGACGGCTCGACCGTCGAGGTGCGCCCGGCCATGACCTTCCTGCGCGAGAAGCTCGACCGCGAGTACACGCCGGAGCAGGTGCAGGCCGTCACCGGGATCCACCCCGACACCATCCGCAAGGTGGCCCGCATGGTCGCGGCGCGCCGCACGCGCATCCTCATGGGGTGGAACTCTGGCAAGTACTACCACGGCGACCTGATGGAGCGCTCGATGGCGCTGCTGCTCGGCCTGACCGGAAACTGGGGTCGGCCCGGGACCGGCATGCGTAGCTGGGCCGTGGGTCTGAACGACGGGATGTTCACCACACTGCTCAAGGAAGGGACGGGCAAGGAGGCCGTCGCCGGCACCCGAACCATGCGTGACACGGTGGTGAAGGGCCTGCTCGAGCAGGATCCGACGCTCACCGACGAGATGGCGGCCTACAAGGTGGAGCAGATGATGGCAGCCATGATGGGGCTCTTCACGCCGCCGGCCTTCTTCTGGTACCACCACTGCGGCTACCGCGAGCTGTGGAACCGGCCGGGGTACGGGGACCCCGACATGAAGCGCAGCTTCGACGAGTACTTCACGGAGGCCTGCGAGAAGGGCTGGTGGGCCAGCGCGGTGGAGAGCGCGCAGGCTGCGGAGCCGCGCTTCCTGATCGAGGTGGGCGGAAACCTGCTGCGCCGCCAGCGCGGGGGTGCGGAGCAGCTGCTTCGGCACCTGTGGCCCAAGCTCAAGACCATTGTCTCGGTGGACTGGCGTATCAACACCACCGGCCTCTACGCCGACTACACCCTGCCGGCCGCCCAGCACTACGAGAAGCCGAACCAACCCTACGCGAGCCCGATGCACATGCACGTCCTGCTGATCGAGAAGGCCGCCGAGCCGGCGGGGGAGGCCCGGAGCGAGTGGCAGATGGTCCAGGGGCTCGCGAAGGCGCTGGACGAGCGCGCGAAGGCTCGCGGCGTGAAGCCCTGGCTGCGCCGCAACGGCGAGCCGGTGGCTCTCGGCGAGCTGTGGAAGCGCATCACCAAGGATGGTGCCCTGGCGGATGACGACCGGCTGGTCGAGGAGGTGATCAGCGACAGCGCCTTCCTCGGCACTCTTCCGTCCGAGACCACGATCGACACTCTGCGCGAGGAGGGAGCCGTGCGCGCCGTCGGCTGGGGAAGCTCGGCGATGATG
>JBDLIK010000803.1:0-2077 GCA_039714895.1 Myxococcota bacterium
TGTACCTCGCCAAGATCGAGTCCCTGGTAGACAAGCTGCGCGGCCTGTCCCGAAAAGACAGAACCGGATACCCTGCCCAGGGACAAGTCAGTATTCTGCTCCAGCAACATCCCGCTGACGCGCGCCGCCGGGCGCAGCTCCACGTTGTCGGTGGCACAGAAGCGCGTCCAGGTGGCTGCAGTCGTGGGCCAGGTCGTGCTTGGCGTGATTCTGGTGCTCTCGGCAGCGGCGAGCGTGGACCGGGTGTTCGAGCTGCGCGCCGTGGACCCCGGCTTCGGCGCCAACCGTGCGGTGTCGATACGCGTCCCCATATCCGCCGACCGGTTCCCTTCATTCCGGCAGCGTTCGGATGTGGTCGCGCGCATCGCCGAAAGCCTTCGCTCAATTCCGGGGGTCCGGGCGGCCGGTGGATCGGACGTGCTGCCGGTCGGAGATGGCACCGTGTTCTGGTCTCTCTCCGTGGAGGACCACCCGCCGGAGGATCCGGGCGGGGTCGAGCTCGCGGACGGGCGACTGGTCACCCCGGGGTATATGGAGGCCACCGGGATCTCCGTGGTGCGCGGAAGAGCGCTGGATACCCGCGACCGTGCGGGATCGATGCCGGTGGTCGTCGTCTCCGAGACATTCGGGGAGAGATACTGGCCCGGCGAGGATCCCATCGGCAGGCGAATCAAACGACGTGCCTACGACTCGGCGTTTCCTTGGCTCACCGTCGTCGGTGTCGCGGCGGATGTCCGGGACGGTGGTCCCGCGACCGACGTGAGCCCCACGGCGTATTTCCCATATGCGCAGCACGATGTGAGGCTGGGACGACAGCTCAGCTTCGTCGTCCGGTCCGATCGTGTCCTCGACGAGCTCGTGCCCGAGATCCGAATACGGGTCGCGTCGGTCGATCCCATGGCGCCGATCGTACGTATCAGCACGCTCGACGAGTTGCTCTCGGAGTCCATGATTGCAGAACGCACTTCGGGGAACGTCCTCGGTGGATTGGCGTTGGGCGGGCTGGCGCTGCTCGGAATCGGCCTCTACGGGGTCATGTCCCGCGCGGTGCTCGAGCGCAGGAGGGAGCTTGGGCTCCGACGCGCGCTGGGTGCGCATGCCTCGGAAGCGGTGTGGCTCGTGCTCAAGACCGGCTCCGTCTCGGTGATGGTAGGAACGGTTATCGGTCTGTTGGCGGGTCCGACGGTGGTCCGTCTGTCCGGCCTCGTGCTCGGGGAGGCGCTCGATGTCCCTCTTTGGTCCTACGCGGCCGCCGCTGCCCTCCTGCTCACGGTGGGTGCGGTGGCAGGTGTCGTGCCGGCGCTTCGGGCTGTGCGAGTGAGCCCCATCATCTCACTGCGTTCCGACTGAGGGTCCGAACACTAGTGTCCTGTTTGAAAAGTCGCGTGTGCACCGAGAGCGTCGAAGCGCCGCTCCAGGTAGGCGGGACGACAAGGCATAGCGGGGCTACGTCGAGGAGGAGCAACGACGCTGGAGCGGATGCAGCGGCGCTCAAATGCCACGGGACTTTTCAAACAGGACACTAGTCCATCGCCGGCGATTGCCAGAGCACCTGCACCACCTTCCACTCGCCGTCGTACTTCGCCATGGTCAGGTAGTCGCTGCCCCACCACGCATACACCTTGGCCACGGCCGTCTGGTCGAGGACGTCCAGTAGCTCGACCCGCTTGGGGGCTTCGTCGCCCGGGAAGCGGCCCGACTCCTTCACGTTGGTGGCAAAGGCCAGCATCTCGTCAAAGGACATGGGAACCCGCTGGTACTCCTGGTCGGCGCTTTGCCGGAAGAAGCCAAACTTCACGACGTCAGGATGGACCCCCCGCCGGATCTTCTCAGTGGATCCTTCGTAGAACCCCTCCAGATAGTCCAAAGCGGCCCGCTCCACGGCAGCTTGGTCTTCGGTCTGAGCCTGGAGGGGCAAGAGCCCGCCACCAACCAGAGCCGCTACGAGCAGTCCAGGGAGCAACCTGTGAGCACGCACCACCATCCTCCTCGTCATCCTCATCCTCCTCGTGTGGATAAGGGTATAAGGTACTCTTCCTCCGAGGGATCCGACCAACAGGGCCGCCGTCAGGGTTGC
>JBDLIK010000804.1:0-2075 GCA_039714895.1 Myxococcota bacterium
GCACGTTCGGATCACCCTCGAGGCGAGCGGGGCTCACGCTGAACAGGTACGGCGCGCCCGGCAAGCGCTGCTGGACCGCCTCGACCCGAGCACGATCCTCGCGGACCGCCCGCAAGCGGGCGACGCGGAGCGAAAACCGGCCTTCTAGGAGCGTGTTGCAAATAGCGCCGACGGGCGACGCGGTGCCGGAGGACGCGAGATCGACAGATCGGCCGGATCATGATCTGGTGGGGCCATGGGAAAAGCCTATCGCCCCTGGGCTCCGACTCAAGGATTGATGTTTCCGCCGTCGCCGTCGGACTGGCTGCCGGATGGTCACCTGGTCTACTTCCTGCTGGACTTGGTGGAAGAGCTGGACCTGAGCGAGATCCACCGGAAGCATCAGGCAAAGGACCCGCGGGGGTCACGACCGTACCACCCGGGCATGATGACGCTGCTGCTGCTGTACGGGTACTGCGTGGGCGTGCCGTCGTCGCGGAGGATCGAGAAGGCGACGTACGAGGATGTGGCGTTCCGGGTGCTGAGCGGTGGACAGCATCCCGACCACACACGGATCAGCGAGTTCAGGAGGGTCCACTTGAAGGAGTTGGCAGGGTTATTCGTGCAGGTGCTGCGGCTGTGCCAGAAGGCTGGTCTCGTGAAGCTCGGTGCCGTGGCGTTGGACGGGACCAAGGAGAAGGCCAACGCCAGCAAGCACAAGGCGATGAGCTACGAGCGGATGGAGAAGACCGAGGCGCGATTGAAGAAGGAGATCGAGGAGTTACTGCGGAAAGCCGAGTCTGTGGACGAGGAGGAAGATGATCGGTACGGGCGTGGACGCCGAGGTGACGAGCTGCCCGATGAGCTCAAGCGGCGAGAGGATCGGCTCAAGAAGATCAAGCAGGCGAAGGCAGAACTGGAAGCGGAGGCTGCTGCCGCCCAGGCGAGGAAACGGGCGAAACAGGCCCAGGAGGCACAGGAGAAGGCCGAATCAGAACAAGCAGGAGAACGTGAGGAGGCAGCACGAAAGCACGCTGAGGAGTCCGCGGAACGAAGCCGAAAGGCAGCTGACCAGGCGCGTGAAGCTGCGAAGAAAGCCGAGATGGATGAGCCGAATCTGAAGCTGCGCCGGGATGACGATTTTCCGTCACACCAAGTGCAGGCCACCCCCGACGGGAAGCCCAAGCCGAAGGCGCAGCGAAACTTCACCGACCCTGATAGCCGCATCATGAAGGATGGGAGCGGATACGTGCAGGGCTACAACGCGCAGGCGGTCGTCGACGCGGAGTGCCAGATCATCGTCGCGGCGGAAGTGACCAACCAGCCCCCTGACACCGAGCACTTGATCCCGATGCTCAAGCTCACAATCTCGAACTGCGGCGCGGTCCCGGACAAGGCGTTGGCTGATGCGGGATACTGGTCGGAGGCCAACGAGAAAGCAGCTCTCGAAATGGGAATCGATCCGTACATAGCGACGGGCCGACTGCGCCGAGGGGAAGTAGAGTCGCCCCCAATCGGGCGGATTCCGAACACGCTCGGAGCGAAGGAACGCATGCACCGGAAGATCCGGACCAGGAAGGGCAAGGCGATCTACGCGCGGCGCAAGGCCATCGTGGAGCCTGTGTTCGGCCAGGTGAAGGAACCTCGCGGGCTGCGGCAGTTTCTTCTCCGGGGTCTCGCGAAGGTCCGCGGAGAATTCTCGCTCATCAGCCTGACCCACAACATCTTGAAGCTCTGGCGAGCATCCGCCGCCCCGGCCTGACGCCGGGGCGCAGGGCCACAGTCCTGACCCTGCGTGACCGCCCCGCAGTGCCATCACGATCGGCGCGCGAGCCCAGCCGCCAACGGGGGCGGCTGGACCCACGCGGGCCGGCGCCAACACATCCCCTTCTGAAAGGGCCAACGCGCAACACGCTCCTAGCCGCACGGAGACTGGGCGGGCATGGAAACTCCGAACGGGGCCTCTTCGTTCGAGGGGCGGGTGCTTCGAGCGCGCTGCCGCCGCCACCTCCAATCCAATCTGACCTCCGGTTCGCGGCCAGGGTGACGGCCCTAGGTACCCTGGGCGGTAGTCGCCCCGCGCCGGCGTCGACGTC
>JBDLIK010000805.1:0-2067 GCA_039714895.1 Myxococcota bacterium
CCTGGAAGACCTGGAGGGCAGCTTCGACCTGGTGCTGTTCGCCGAAACCTACGAGCGCAACCGCGGCCTGCTGCGGCAGGCCCTGGACGCTTCCGAAGGGCCGCTGCCGCTCGTGCTCGGGGGCACCCTGGAGGCGGGAGACCCTCCCAAGATCCTGGTGCGCTCGGTGCTGCGCCTGGACGACGCGGAGGAGCGGCTGGCCTCGCGCCTGGAGCTCCGGGTGCTGGCCGACGAGCTCTCCCGCGACCGGCTGGAGGCCGTCCAGAAGCTCCTGGGCCTCCACCCGGGAAACTGCCCGGTGACGCTCCAGATCGCGATCCCGGGCGAATCGGAGACCCTGGTCGCCCTGCCGGAGAGCCGGGGGGTACGGCCGGACCGTAGTCTGGTCGATGAGCTGGATGCGCTCTTCGGCAGATCCGTGGCGGAGGTGATGGCATGAAGAGGGGGACGCGAGGGGGTCGCGGACTCGGCCTGGCCCTGGCGCTGGGCCTCGCCCTGGCGCCCGTGGCCGTCCAGGCGGAGCTCCGCCGGGTGGAGGCGGTGGGCGCCGTTCCGGCCGGGGCCGACGCTCCGGCGGGGGTTCCGATCCGCCGGGCCGCCACCGAGGCGGCCCTGGCCCAGGCCGTGATGCGGGTGGCCTCCGATCTCGGGGGTCTGTCCGAGGGCGACCCGGCGCTCGCCGGGGTGCTGGGGAAACGGCCCGTCGACTACGTATCCCGCTACCGGATGCTCGAGGACCGCGGCGAGCGACGGGCCCTGCTGGTGAACGACCCCAGCGTCACCACCGAGTACGTGGTGCTCGTGGAGGCGTACGTGGACGAGGGCCGCGTGCGCGCCCAGCTGGTCGATGCCGGACTGCTCGGTCCGGTCTCCAGCGGGAGGGAGAGCACGCGGGTTCTCATCATTCTCGAGGATCTGCACTCCTACCGGGCGCTGGCCGCCATCCGCGAGCGCCTGGCCCGGGACTCCCGGGTCGGCTCGGTGGTGCCCCAGGAGTTCGAGTGGGGACGCGTGGCGCTGGCGGTGGAGACCAGCCGGGGTCCCCAGGAGCTCCTCTCCGGCCTGATGGCGGACCCACCCGAAGGCGTGGAGGTGCGTCTGCTGGAGGCGGGCCGCCGGGGCCTGCGCCTGCAGGTGGTCGAGCGGGAGCTCCCCCCCGACGGCCGGGCCGCCCCGGCGCCCGGCCGCGGCACCCCAGCCAATGCGGCCCAGCTCCCGGGCCTCGATTGACACTCCCAAGCGAAATCGGTATCGACTTCGGTACGTTAGCCGGGTTCAGGCACGTAGCTCAGTGGGAGAGCACCACCTTGACACGGTGGGGGTCGCCAGTTCAATCCTGGCCGTGCCTACCACCGGGTTCCGCGCAGGCGGAGCGTTCGTTCACCCCGAAGAGGTCCCCGCACCCGATGCATCCCTGTTCATGAGCGCCCTGGCAGTGCGGTTGCCCGACGGCACCCGTCTCGAGGTGCCCGAGGGCTCCACGGTGCTCACGGTGGCCGCTCGGATCGGTCCAGGTCTCGCGCGGGCCGCGGTGGCGGGGCGAATCAACGGCGAGCTGGTGGACCTGCGCGTGCCCGTGCGCGACGACGCGGCGCTCGAGATCGTGACGCTGCGGGACGCGCCCTCAGGCGACGTGATCCGACACTCCGCCGAGCACGTGATGGCCGACGCCGTGAAGCGGTTGTTCCCGGCCGTGCAGATCGACGTCGGTCGCAGCGATCACGCCGAGAAGTTCCAGTACGACTTTCTCACCGAGCGTCCCTTCACCCCCGAGGATCTCGAGCGCATCGAAGCGGAGATGGGAAGGATCGTCGCCGAGGACCTTCCCTTCGAGCGGGAGGTGGTGGACCGCGAGGCTGCCCGCGCACTGTTCGCCTCGCTGGGCGAGGAGCTCAAGCTCTCGCGCCTCGAAGACATCCCCGAGGACGACGAGGTCACGGTGTTCCGCCACGGCGGCTTCGTCGACCTCTGCCGCGGCCCGCACGTGCAGCGCACCAGCCAGATCGGTGCCTTCAAGCTGCTCGAGGCCGCCGGCGCCTACTGGCGGGGCGACGAGAGCAACCCGAT
>JBDLIK010000806.1:0-2064 GCA_039714895.1 Myxococcota bacterium
GAGCGTCACCGTGGCGACGATGCCCGCACCCCCCTCGGGCGCGTGGAGGTAGGCGACGGCCGCCTCCACCAGCGCCGTGACGGCCGCCTCGGCCTCACCGATCGCGTAGGGCAGCTCTGGCGAGAGGGTGGTCGTGAGGATGTGCCGGGTGGCCTCGCGTCCCGGGCGGGGCACGACGTGGATGCGATCGCCGAAGCGACCCGGGCGCATCAGGGCCGGGTCGATCAGGTCCAGGCGATTGCTGGCGCCGATGCACAGCACGTTGTCCGCGGGGCGCAGACCGTCCACCTCGTTCAGGAAGGCACCGAGCACCCGGCCGTCGATGTCCTGCCCGGTGCCGACGCCGCGAGCTCCGTAGGAGTCCAGCTCGTCGAAGAACGCCACGACGGGTCCCGGCGCGCTGCGCGCGAGGTTGAAGATCTCCCGGATGCGGTTCTCCGCCTCGCCGTAGTAGATGCCGCGGATCGCTCCCGGCGGCACGTGGAGGAAGCGCGTTTCGGCGCGCGACTCGGCCAGGTACCAGGCGATCGCTCCCGCCAGCAGCGTCTTGCCCACACCCGGCGGGCCGATGAGCAGCAGCCCACGCATCAGCGCCAGCTTGTAGTCCGCTGCCTTCTCGGGATGCAGCATGTGGAGGTCGAGGTCGCTGCGCACCTCGGTGATCAGGTCGTCGAGGCCGCCGATCTCCTCGAAGAGCACCCGGCGAGGCGATTCCAGCAGCCAGCGGCCGCCCTCGGAATTCTCCAGACGCTCGTAGACGTACGGGAACTCCCGCGAGTAGACGATGCGGTCGCCCGGGGAGAGCTCGTCTCGGAGCTCCGGTGCGCAGAGCGCCCGGATCTCTTCGTCGGCGGGCCCGCGCACCAGCGCCCCCCCCGGGACCACCTCCGAGACGGTGCCCACCAGACCCGTGCGCTCGACGCTATCTGCGCGACCGACGACCACGCCCTCCCCGCTCAGGAAGACCTCGTCGCCCGGCGACAGCGCAGCCCCCTCCACCCCGGGTCCGAGACCCACGATCTGACGGCGACCCGCCGAGACCACGTCGGCCCGGCCGTCCCCGGTGCTGCGCAGGACCGTCCCGAGGAACCAGGGCGGCGTCTGCAGGCCGGCCATCGCCGCCTCCATCTTGGCCGCGCGGGCCTCGGACCGGGTGAGCTCGCGACGCAGGTCGTGGCGCTGGCCCACCAGCGCCTTGGCGGCGAGCCCGAGGGCGGGCGGATCGAGGCGGCGGATCAGGGCCACCTCGTCCTCGCGCGAGAGCTGACCGCTCTCCAGAAGCTTCTGGATCTTCTCGACCTGCTGGTTGGGCATGGGTCAGTCCTCCTCTGGGGTCACTGGGCGGACCTCGGCACGAAACGCGTCGGCGCCGGGGCCACTCACCTCGATGGGAATGGGAACGATGCGTGCCCGGCTCCAGCCGTAGAGCCGGAAGCCCGGGCGCCGCGCCGGCAGATGCCGGAGCTTCCCGGCCACGAGCCCCACCATGAAGGGACTCGGAAAAGCGGCCGCGTGGACCTCCTCGTCGCTGGCGCTGAAGAAGACGGTCTCCCCCGGGCAGGCGGTCTGTTCGAAGCAGGCCCCACAGGGCGGATGCGAGTGCACCCATCCAACCGGGACGAGGCCATCTTCCCGACGGCTGGCTTCGAGCCGCGCCCGCACCCACGAGGCCGGGTCGAAGGAGAAGTGCACCTGCGAGGCCCCGCCGGCTCCCGCAGCCAGCGGGATCTCGTCCTGGAGGCTCACCAGAACCGCGCGACGCTCCAGATCGTGGCGCACGCGTCCGAGCAGCATCCCGGCGCACTCGGTGGCGCCGGCCGCCACCACCCGGCGCTGGACCGCGTCGAGCAGCGTGTCCTCCGCCGCGACGCTCAACGAGCACTCGGGGCGATCGGGGAGGGAGTCGAGCTCCAGGGGATAGGGGTTGCGCCAGACCCGCCCCGACGCCACGGCCCCCTGGCAGCGGGGCGTGAGCTGCAGGCGCCACTGCACCGGGGACTCGGGCTCGAGCCGCTTCGCGGCCAGCAGGGCGCGGATCAGATGGCGGGCCTGGGGAGCGAAGAC